>JBFMBQ010000463.1:0-14603 GCA_040755115.1 bacterium | reverse complement strand
ACGATGGCATGCGGCTTCTCACGAAAAAAGGCATTGCGGAAGATGCTTTGCTTGAGGCGTGCCTGATTACTCCATCCTGCGGCGCAGGCTCGCTTGAAATACGGGAGGCTGAAACGATGCTGCGACTCACGAATCAATTATCGCATATCCTGCGGGGGGAAAAGTGAAATCTGACAGGATTAACAGGATATACAGGATTAATAAGATTAATTTTAACCTAAATTGAGCGATTCTATCTATGATATTATTTCATCTAATGAGTGATCAATTTGGAGTGCGACATCACGATGTCGCTTTCCATGTCGGCGACATGTCGCCGACAACCAAAGCGGTGTCGTGCCACCGCACTCCAAAATTATTCATTGTTAAAATTGCTCAATTTAGGTTTAATTTAAAAGAATTAAAAGTCTTTTTCCGTGTTTCCGTGCTTCAGTGGTTAATTGTTTTTTTGTTTATAATCAACCCATTTTTTGCCGCTGCTGAAATTGAAATCACAGTGGATGGAACGAAATTGGATAAGGGGCTTAAGGATGGCGGGATCGTCTCTATTTCTCTTGCGGAGAAGGCGGAAGGATATTCGTTATACAGTATCATTTACATGAGTGATGGGCTGCGCATCACAGGGAAGTTGTTCGTGCCTGAGGCGGCGGAGGGGAAGCGGCTGCCGGGTGTGGTGTTCAACCATGGCGGCGTGAGCGGGATACCGCAGCCGATGCTCTTGCGGTGCGGGGAACTTGCGGCGATGGAGTATGTGGTGATGGCGCCGAGTTACCGAGGTGAGGACGGCTCGGAGGGCGAGGTTGAAGTGGCAGCGGGCGAAGTGAACGATGCCCTGAATGCCATGAACCTGCTGCGCAGGCTGCCATACATTGACCCAGACCGCATCGGAATGGTTGGCACAAGCCATGGTGCACTCATCACGCTTCTCGCGACAACGCGCACAACTAACATCAAAGCCGCAATCGCCGCATACGGTGTTACCAATGCTGTTTCCTGGTATCGCTATCTTGTAGAGAATGGTTTTGATGTCTCAGACCCGCTCTCGGTCAAAGTCTATGGAAAGGGTCCTGATGATCGCCCTGATGCCTTTCGCGTCCGCTCGCCGGTGCTGTTCGCAGAAAAGATTACCACACCGCTTCTTCTTCTATACGGCGAAAACGATAAAACAATCCCGCCCTCACAGGGTAAAGAGATGCAAGAGAAACTGCGCAAACTAAAAAAAGACTTTGAATTTAAGATCATTCCCGCTGTCGGGCACGGTTTTCTGTTCTTCCTTGACCCTGAAAAACATTCTAAAGAAGAAATGAAAGAAGCAGATGCTGCGTGGCAACTTGTAGTGCAATTTTTAGACAAGCATCTCAGGCACGGCGATAAGAAATGAAACAAGGATTTTCACGCAAAGAGCGCAAACAAAATGATGAGATCGCAAAGATTATGAAAGGTTTGAAACCATCTATTCGCAAAATACCGAAAATAATCAAGACCTGTGCAAACTGCCGCCATTTTGAAATCATTGAAGAAGGCTATGAAATCGCTCGCATTGAAGATTTGAAATTTATGGTTTCCACATGCCGCATTCTGAAATGGAAAGTGAAGGAACACTATCTGTTTAATGTGCCTGAAGTTCTTACACTTAAGAAACCCAAAGAATGTTCGCTGTGGGAACCGATAATCAGGATTAAGGATTAAGCAGTAAGGATTAAATGTTCTACAAAAGATAAAATGAAAAAGTTTTCTTTGATTTTTATAAAATTCTTCTTCGTTCGCATAGTTTTTTTTGCATTTTATTACACGATAAATTTCATCCCGCTGCGGCTGCACGAACCTATTGCGAACGCCCTCGGCTGGCTGGGGTTTCATCTATCTGGAAAGCATCGCGGTGTCATGATGGATAACCTGAAGATCGCATTTGAGAAAGAATATACCGAAGAGGAGCGCGCAAAGATCGCGCTGCGATCATACCAGAATATGGCGATGAGCGGGCTTGAGTTTTTCCGTCTTCCGCGATTGAGTAACGAGGATGTCCTGCGAATAATGACGATTGAAGGCGAAGAACATCTCAGGAACGCCGCAGAGGCAGGGAAAGGCTCTGTGGTTGTGAGCGCACATTTTGGCAACTGGGAAATACTTGCAGCGCGGCTCGTGGCGATGGGCTATAAACTCACCGTTGTCGGGCGCGACCAGAACGATATTCTGATCAACGACATCATCAAGAGGCTGCGAGGCGGGCGCGGCACGGTAATCATCCCGCGCGGGGCGCCGGTTTATGAGCAATTTTTAAACTGCCTGCGTAACAACGAACTTATCGGACTGGTCGCCGACCAGAACGCGGGGTACAAGGGGATTTTTGTTGATTTTTTTGGCAGACCTGCGTCAACTTTCAAAGGACCGGGCTTGTTTGCGGTAAAAACAGGCAGTCCGATAATACCCCTGTTCGCCGTGCGCCGCGGCTATAACAAACATCACACCGTCATCTGCCCGCCTGTTACAATTGAACCTACCGGCGATGAAAATCAGGATATTTTACTCTACGCAAAAGGATTTACAAAAGTTATAGAAGATATGATCCGCAGATACCCCGATCACTGGCTCTGGGTGCACAAGCGATGGAAAACACTGCCACCGGAAAAACAATCGTAAATAAATTTTTTGCCACAACATAATATTTACCCGCGAAGGATACTAACGGATACTGATTTTTTACTTCGTGGACTTCATTGTTCATATTTAAATCTTTGCAATTTAATATTGTAGAGACAAATCTCCTTGTTTATGCTAAAATGAGAGTTTAATTTTTAAGGACGGCGCATCGTTGATGGATATAATACAGCGCTATGAGGAAAGCCTGACCGCCTATAACCTCGCAGCGGGTCTCGTAGAAAAAGGCAAACTTGAAGACGCAGAGCCGGTTCTGCGCCACGCTCTCGCCCTCTACCCACGCCAGGTCCTGATGGACGAGGAACATCCTGTTGATAAAACCATCGCCGAATCTTTTGAAACCCTTTTCTCCAATATCCGCGTAAAATTACTTGAAATTGAGCGGCTAAGAGCGAGCCATTTGCCGCAATACGAGACCTTCAGTACACTGCAAAATATCATTGAACGCAACATCGCAGTCCGCAGCGGTGAAATTTCTTACGCTCCATTGCTCACCGCGCCTCAACCAAAAAAAGATATAAAACCGACAAGTTATGAGATAGAGGAAAAACCTTCGCCGCCTCCAACGCCAACCGCTGTAACCTCATCTGAACCTGCAATAACTGCGCCGATAACAATTGAACCTGTATCAATTGAATCTGCAAATGAACCAGACGATCAAGACCTTAAATCCATCCTCAAGGGCATTGATCAATACAACGAATCGGAACAATTCCTCCCTGAGACTGAACCGCCGATAACAACGGAACCAGAGCCAACTGAACCCGGGCAAGAACCTGAAAACGACGACCTTAAATCCATCCTTCAGGATATTGAACAATATCAGGAACCGGAACAATTTCTCCCTGAAGCAGAACCAACAGCAACTGTTGAACAGGAACCTGAGCAATTCCTTCCCGAGATTGAACTACCGACAACGGCTGAACCCGAACCAGAAAAAGTGTATGAACCTGTCCAGCCGATTGAACCAATGCCACAGATGCCACCGCCTGCCGCGGAAGTCCCCGAATATGTGGCAGAAGAATTGAAAGTGTCTGAAATGAAAATCCCTCAAGAATTGACCACTGAACCAGAAATTACACCCGAACCATCCGAAGAAAAACCTCCACGCCGCAGAAGATTTTTCAGGAAATCTGAAACAGTCCCTTCCAGAAAGAAAAAAAAGATGGAAAGTTCAGAACCACAAGAACACAAAACCAGACGGATTTCAATTGGTCCGAATATTTTAACCTTTTTGAAGAAGAAGAGGGTTGAAAAGAAAGAAGAACCAGAAATGACTACTACCGAGGAACAGATTATGCCTTCAGAAATGAAAGAGATGGAACCTGTAGAACCGGAAAAGGAACAAACATATCAGGAAACGATGACGGATGAAGAAATCCGCCCCGAAGAAGTTACGGCTGTCGCTGAAGAAGAAACTATCGCAGAGACTGCAAAAGAAACCACTGAAGAGATTCTTGAAGAGGAAGTGTTCCCTGACGAAGAAGAGGCGCCGCCTGCTGAGGAAGTGGAAAAACCGCAAAAGACGAGGAAGGTAAGAGTTGCAGGTTCTCGCGCAATCAAGCGACTGAAAGCCACCTTTGCCGTTTCGCCGGTTATTTCCAATTTGTTTGTTGCAGGTCTTATCATCCTGCTTGCAGGCTATCTGGCTTACAATGAGATTGCTCCTGTGTATCAAATCCGAAAAAACCATAATTGGATTGAAAAATCATTTGCAAAGCGGGATATTAGCAAAGTGATGGACGGTTACACTACACTCATTCGCAGTGATTTCGGGGATGCCTCTATGATGGAGATGGTAGGTTCAGGGGTGGCGGCGAAGGCGAAAGTGCTGATAGGTGAAGGTAAAACAGATGATGCGCTGACGATGCTGACTTTTTTCCTTTATGAAAGGGGCGTCAGCAGCGATGTATTAAAATCAACGCTTGCGATGGCTTATGTTCAGAAACTAAAGGATTCACGGCGGACAGGGAATTTTCATGGGGCAGAACTTTACATAACAAAGATAAAAAGATTAATGGAATCGTTTGGGGGGCGAGTTCCGTATGAATTGCGGGAACAACTGCGGGGGATCTCAAATAAGCAGTGATCAGTGGTCAGATGTTAATAAAATGGTTAATGTAAAAACAGGAAAGATGGAAATTGAGGAATGGATGGACATAACCGGCGGGCAGGAATATCTGCTGCGGTCAGTAGCGATTGTAACGCTTCTTTATGAGCGCGGGATACTTGATGAACTCATAGATGCAGGCAGGCTGACGGTAGAAGAAGTGGAAGAAAGGATGAACAGGATAAAAGAGATGTATCCCGGATTTGAAAAGGGGAAGAAAAAAAAGAAGTGATCTGAGACAAATGACAACTAAACACTAACTATGGAAGCGATTAAAAGCACCAAAACAAAACCGCCATCGGTCAATGTCCTCGTGCTGAATGCCAGTTACGAGGTGCTCAACATTACCCGCTGGCAGCGCGCTGTATGTCTTATTTATATGGGAAAGGCGGAAATAGTGGAGCATTCCGACCTCGTAGTGCATTCACCGAGGCGGGAGATACGGCTTCCTTCAGTCATTCGCATGGTTTATTACATCAAGATGCCGCGTCTCAATATCCCTTTTTCGCGCACGAATGTCTTTATGCGCGACCGCTTCACCTGCCAGTATTGCGGCACAATACACCAGGCTGCAAACCTGACGCTTGACCATGTTATTCCCCGCTCTCATGGCGGCACCACCTGCTGGGAAAATGTGGTTACTGCCTGCCGGCAGTGCAACATCGCCAAAGGCGACTGCACACCAGACGAAGCGGATGTCTCACTTATCAGAAATCCTAAGGCGCCGCATTACTTCCCTGTCATCCACCTGCACTTTAGGGAAGAGTGGAGTAAATATATCCCCTACGCCATTCCGCTGCCGAAGAAAAAGCGGGCGTCAAAGTAGGGGCGCGGCTTGCCGCGCCCACTTGGGCAGGGCAAGTCCTGCCCCTACTATTAACATGCAATCCGCTTACATACGAGGTTTAGGGAAATATCTTCCTCAGAAAATTCTCACAAGTGAAGAACTTGAGGACAGGCTGGGACTTGAGCGTGGGTGGATTGCGTCAAGGACAGGCGTTGAGACACGCCACATTGCCGATTCATCGGAGGCGGTGTCCGATTTAGCCTTTCACGCTGCTGAAGATATTTTACGCAATGCTGAACTTGATGCCTCTGCGCTTGACATGATCATAATCGCCACCTCAATGCCCGATATGTTCTTCCCTGCCACCGCCTGCCTTGTGCAATCCAGACTCGGCGCAGAACGCGCGGCTGCCTTTGATTTGCTTAACGCCTGTGCGGGCTTCATATACGGTGTTTCTGCCGCTGCTGCATGGGTGGAAGCGGGCAAATATAAAAATATCCTTGTAATTGGAGCAGAAACGCTCTCACGGATGCTTGACTGGACGGATCGCAAAACTTGTGTTCTTTTCGGCGATGGTGCGGGGGGATTTCTGATTTCTGATCGGGGCGAGCATCGCATCTGTGGTTTTCATCTCGGAGCGGATGGCAGCAAAGGACATGTATTGAGTTTGCGAGGGGGCGGTTCAAGGTATCCATCCACACCGCAGATGATTGAGCAAGGGTTACAGTATCTTTATATGGAGGGCGGCGAAGTCTTCCGCTTTGCAAAAGTCGCATTGGGGGATGCGGTCAAGGCGACGGTGAAAAATGCCGGGTGTGCAATATCCAATTTGTCTCTTGTAATCCCGCATCAGTCAAATGTGAGGATAATTGAGGAGGCGGCGAAAATATTAGGGATACCGAGTGAGCGATTTTACATAAACATTCGTGAGTGTGGGAACACGGCGGCTGCCTCTGTGCCGCTTGCAGCGGCGATGGCGGTGGAAGAGGGGCGGATAAAGCAAGGCGACCTCGTCGCGATGGTATCCTACGGCGCTGGTCTCGCCTGGGCTGCGATGGTGGTGGAGTGGTGAAAATAGAACCACGGAAGGATGGAAAAGCAGAAGCGCGAAAAAATGATCCACGAATTACACGAATTCACACGAATTGAAATTAGTGAAAGAGTGGATTGTGTCATTTGGAATTTAAATGTATTATAAATGGGAAGTAGGAGTTATGGTAAAGATGGGGCAGCGATGAAATGTTCAATTTGCCACGAAGGGTATACTGAAACCGGTCTAATTACTGCTTTATTGGAACGGAGTGGGGTAACTGTGATTATCCAGGAAGTTCCTGCCCTCATCTGCCAGAATTGCGGAGAAGAATATCTGGAAGAAGAAATTAGTTCAAAATTGTTGAAACAGGCAGATGAAGCGGTAAAAGCGGGAACTCTTTTAGAGATTAGAAAATTTGCAGCGTGATTTTCTCAAAGGGTGCGCATACTATCAGACAGTTCACTATCACCTGATTGGGAATAAAAATCTTGTGCTAATCTTTGTAATTTGTGGCTATACATGAAAGCCGTCCTGATGGCGGGCGGTGAGGGCACGCGCCTCCGCCCGCTCACACTCAACAAGCCGAAGCCGCTGATGCCGGTGTGCAACAAGCCTATCATGGAGCACATTCTTGAAAGGCTGCGCGAAGCTGACATCACCGAGATTTATGTTACGCTTCACTATCTCGCAAGCGAAATTCAGACATACTTCAACGACGGCAAAAATTTCGGGGTCAATCTCTTTTATTCAATTGAAGAATCCCCGCTCGGCACAGCAGGCGCCGTGAAACTGCTTGAAAAGTATTTCACTGACACCTTCCTGATTATGAGCGGCGATGCGCTCACTGATATTGATTTAGTCAAGGCGGTGAAGTTCCATAAGAAAGTCGGTTCCATCGCCACGATTGTCCTGACGCGCGTTGAATCGCCGCTTGAATACGGTGTGGTCATCGTTGACGATGCGGGCAAGGTGATCCGTTTTCTTGAGAAGCCCGGTTGGGGCGAGGTCTTCAGCGATACCGTGAACACTGGGATTTATATCCTTGAGCCTGATGTCTTCAACCTTATGGAAGAGGGCGGCGTCTATGATTTCAGCCGTGACCTTTTTCCCCGTCTGCTTGCCGATGGCGCGCCCATCTACGGCAGCGTCCAGGACGGCTACTGGTGCGACATCGGCAACCTGAAGCAATACCGCGAGGTTCATCAGGATGCTTTGATGGGCAAAATAAAACTCCGCTTCCCGGGCAAAAAATTGAAACCAGATGTCTGGGTCGGCGAGGCGTGCGAAATTTCTCCCACCGCCGAAATCCACGCCCCTGCCATCATCGGTAATAACTGCAAGATTAAGGATAATGCACAGATCGCGGATTTCTCCATCGTCGGCGATAACTGCATAATTGAAGACGGCGCTGTGCTTGCCCGCACAATCGTGTGGAATAATTCCTACATCGGCAAAGCCGTCTCCGCTGTGGGAGCAACGGTCTGCCGCAACAACACAGTGGAAGAAGACAGCCGTCTTGAGGACGGCGTCATCGTCGGCGATAACTGCACTATCGGTAAGGCGTCCATCATCTCGCCGCAGGTAAAAATATGGCCCAATAAGATAATTGAATCCGGGTCAAGCATAAATATGAGCATTGTGTGGGGGCAGAACTGGCCCGGCACGCTCTTCAGCGCACTCGGTGTGAAAGGCATCGCCAACATTCAGGTTACGCCAGAGTATGCCGCACGGCTCGGCACTGCCTACGGCGCATATCTTCCGAAGGGCAGCACCATAATCACAAGCCGCAGCCCGCATAAACTTGCACGCATCATCAAACGCTCAATGATCTCGGGATTGATGTCAATGGGAATAAATGTTTTGGATTTGCGCGTTGCTCCCATACCGCTGACGCGGCACATTGTCCGCGTCTCTCACGCTAAAGGCGGCATTCATACCCGCATTTCACCTTATGAGCCTGAGATGCTGCTCATTGAGTTCTTTGATGAAAACGGCATAAACATCAGCACCGATGTTGAGCGGAAGATTGAGAACCTTTTCTTTCGTCAGGATTACAGGCGCACTGAGCCGGAAGAGGTGGGTCAACTTGAATATTATGCTGATCCCTTTAAAGGCTATTCGGAACATTTCATGCGCTTCATCAATGCGGAAGCCATCCGCAAAAGACGATTCAAGATCGTGATTGACTATTCGCACGGCAGTCTTTCGGCGATGCTGCCGCCGCTTCTGAGCCGCTACGGCTGTGAGGCGGTATCGGTGAACGCATATATGGATTCGGCGGTTGCGCCGCGCCCCACTGCTCTTGATGCGTCTGGACTCAACCAACTTGCCGCCATCGTCAAATCATTGCGCGCTGACCTCGGCATACTCGTTGACGGTGAATCGGAGAAGATTTCACTCGTTGATTCAACCGGGAACAGCATCACAGGCGACAGGCTGTTTCTTCTTATGATTCAACTCATCGCAAAAAAATATAAAAACCCAATTATTGCGGCGCAGGTTCGTGCTCCACTACTGGTTGATAAAATCGTCAACGAATCAGGCGGGACAGTTATCAGAACGAAATCAAATTCGCGTTCACTTATGACTGAAGTCTTTGCCAATTCCAAAATCTGCTTCGGCGGTGACCCAAAGGGCGGTTTTATGTTCCCGGAATTTCAACCTGTTTTTGATGCGGTCGTTTCCATATCCAAAATACTTGAACTTATTGCACTGTATGATATTAATATCGCAGAACTGAATAAAAACATTCCCCCCATCTTCATTCAACAGGAGTCCATTCCCTGCACCTGGGATGCGAAAGGCAAACTGATGCGAACGCTCGTTGAAAAATTCAAGGATGAGAAAATTGACCTGACCGATGGCGTAAAACTTTTCTTCACGCCAGACTCGTGGGTTCTCATTCGTCCTGACCCCGCTGAGCCGGTGGTTCATATTATCGCCGAAGCAGACACTGAAAGGGATTCAAAGAAACTTGTGAGAGAATACAAAAAAATCGTGAGCAAGATTGTCAAATAAAAAAATATCTGAACTTGTGCAATTTTATTTTTTAACCACCAAGACACAAAGGGCACCAAGGGATAAAATGAGGAGGTCTGCTATGTATTACGATGTGATAGACGTAAAGTATGTTGATGGATATAAGTTAGAAGTTTTATTTGAAAACGGCAAGAAAGGAACTGTAGATTTACAAAATTATATTAATAAAGGTGGAGTTTTCAGTCGTTTCTCAGATCTGGAATATTTTAGAAAAGTTTATGTTAACAAAGAATTCGGCGTGTTGTGTTGGCCCAATGGAGTAGACATTGCCCCTGAAACACTTTACAACCTTACAACAGGTGAACCGTTACCAGAATGGATGAGTTTGGAAGTGGATGAAAAAGAAAAAGAATTAGTAAAAAAGTAGTTTTGTTATAGAATTGCAAACATTTATTAATTCTGGAAAGCAGAAATTTTATCCATTAACCGTATTGATTCTCACTGATTAATTTGCTCAATTTGTAAGTCAATCTTCAACAACGCTGATCTTCTGTTTTGATTTTCCAGCGCGCTCAAAGAGGACGCGCCCGCCGGTGAGAGCAAAAAGCGTGTAATCTCTGCCGACACCTACATTGGTGCCCGGCAGAAAGCGTGTGCCGCGCTGGCGAACCAGAATGTGCCCGGGCTGCACTAACTGCCCGCCGTAGCGTTTCACGCCGAGCATCTTCGGATTGCTGTCCCTGCCGTTGCTTGAACTTCCCTGTCCTTTTTTATGTGCCATTTTCCTTCACCTCTTTTTTAGTTGCGGGGGCTTATCTTGCCCTGTTCATTCGGGCGCAGCAAGCAGCGCCCCTACACATAAATGTTATCGCTCATTATTATCTTTTCAACACGCAGAAGTGTGTAATCCTGCCGATGCCCCCTTTTAACTCGCCTGCGCTTCTTGGGGATGTATTTGAAAACCGTTACCTTCCGATCCCTGCCGTGGTCAACAACTTTTGTCTCAACGCGCGCGCCGTCAAGATAGGGCTTCCCGAAAATCGTCTTCCCGCCCTCCACAAGCGCCATCACCGAATCAATGACAAGTGTCTCGCCCTTTTCTTTGCCGATGTGGTCAACCTTGAAAACAGTCCCTTCAGTAATGTTGTGCTGTTTTCCACCGATCTCAACTATCGCATTCATCGCATCTTCTCCATCAGTTTTATTTAACATCACAGTATAATACTTTTCAGTTTGAATTGCAAGTTCATAATTCCGCACTCCGCATTCCTAAATATCTTTATCATACAAATCGTCAAGTGTCTCCCGTTCAACGATCAGGCGGGGCTTCCCTTTTGACAGCATCACTATCGCCGGACGCGGAAATCTGTTGTAGTTGCTTGACATTGAGTAGTTGTAAGCGCCGGTAGTGAAAACGGCGAGAATGTCGCCGTATCTGGGTGCGGGGAGCGGTATGTTATCAAAGAGGATGTCGTTTTCGCAATGGCGGCCGCAGATGCGGTATTTCCTGCCGGCAGGTGCGGCTGCACGGTTCGCTATCAACGCTTCGTATTCCGCACCGTAAAGCGCCGGACGCGGGTTGTCCGACATACCGCCGTCAACAGAGACATAGTTGCGCACTCCGGGAATTTCCTTTACAGGTCCTACCGCATAGAGGGTGATGCCGGCAGGTGCAACGATTGATCTTCCCGGTTCAATCACAAGTTGTGGAAACGGCAAACCCTGTTTTTTCAGTAGCGATGTCAGCGTCCCGGCAATCGCTGTCGCTGCCTGTTGTTTCGTTATCAGCCGCTGGCGTGAGTTATATCTGACCGCAAAGCCGCCGCCTAAATTTATCTCCCTGACAGCGATGCCGAGTTGTTTTTTAATTTTCGCCATGAACTCAACAGCGTGCTCAACGGTTAGGCGGTAAGGTTTCATATCAAGAATCTGCGAGCCGATATGACAATGAAAGCCCATGAAATTAAGGTGTGGTTTTTGGAGTGTTTCTTTCACCATGTGGAAGGCTTCGCCGCCGGCGAGCGGCACTCCAAACTTCGTATCAATTTTTCCGGTTTGAATCATGTGGTGAGTATGCGCCTCAATTCCTGGCGTGATGCGCAGCAGCACCGCTGCCTTTTTTCCTGCACGACGCGCAACGCTGTTAAGCAACTCTGCTTCCTCGCGGCTGTCAATCACGATGCGCCCAATGTGATTCTTAAGCGCATATTCAAGGTCTTCTCTTTTTTTGAAATTCCCGTGAAAGTAAATTTTGTCGGCGGCAAAACCTGCCCGCAGCGCGCCATGTATCTCCCCCACCGATGATGCGTCCGCTCCAAGCCCTTCATCCGCTACGATGCGAAGAACCGCAAGCGATGAAAGAGCCTTCGTAGCGTAGACGACCAGCACCTTTCCCTCATATCGCGCGCCGAATTCTTTTCGGAACGCCTTGCAGTTATCCCGAACAATTCTCTCGTCCATCACATATAAAGGCGTGCCGAATTTTTCAGCGAGCCTGACAACATCAGCGCCGCCAAAATGTAAAATTCCTTTCTTATTAATGCTGACCCCTGGATATTTTTCCGGCTTTATCATTTTCCTCTCCTCACAACTGATAGTTCGCTTATAACGATTGAGCCGCCGAGTATATCATGAAATCCTCTTTTATGTTTGCCGATGAAAGTGATGAGTATGCCGGTTGAAAAAACAATCACTGTTGCGATAGAGGTAAACCACAGTGCGATCAGAATCAATATTGAGGCGCGGAATGCGATGATGGCGATAAGTTTGAAAATCCATTGTGCGAGCGAAAAGCCGACGAAAGCCCAGATCAGTGCGGTGAGCAAGCCGGTCCATCGCCAGAAGGAAGCAAGGAGTGTCATCGGCTGCCCGTTTTTTGCGGTTACTTTCAACCCCATAAGGACTTTGCCGGGCGTTCTCCCTGTCAGCCAGGTGAAGAGTATGAAATAGAGAGTTCCAGTAACAAGAAGGCTTGCATACAGGCAGAGGAAAAAACCGAGTCCGCCTGTTTCTGAAACAAGAAATTGCATACTGAGGACGCGGAAGATTAAGGAAACAGGTATTGCAAAAAGTGAAATGAGTATTGCATCAATGATGAATGAGATAATCCGCCGTAGTTCCTTGTTGTGCATAGGCACTGCGAAGGTTGTCTGTGCCTTCCTTGCCCAGTTGCTGAAGTCCGCGGTTTGCAGCAGAGTTTCACGGCGTATAGATGCCTTCTGTATGTCCGCACAGGTAGGGCAGTGCGGGCGACCCGCTGCAATGACGACGCACTCATTGCAAAGCGCATTCCCGCACTTTACACAGAAAGCGACCGCTGCCCTTGCCGTGTGAATGTTACACTTTCGTTTTATCGTTTGATTTTCCATCGGTTTTTAGTAGGGGCGCGGCTTGCCGCGCCCTCTTGAGCAAGGCAAGCCCTGCCCAAACTTTATTTAATCAGTATTTCTATTTCAACTCCTTTTGATAGATGAAAAGTTTTCAGGTCCCCCGAAATTACTACCCTGCCAGCCTTCACCGAACTACTGTCCATTTTTATGTTTACATCACTGCCGAGCGTAATTTCTCCTTTTTTTTCATCCCAGGTCAGCCGGTTGGCAGTGATAGTGTAATTCTGCGGCGCAAGCGAACAGGTTATGCCGTCACCAACCGTTGCCGTTCTGGTCTTTTCACTGAAGGTCGCCTTCGGTGCTTTGAATCGTAGCACTCTTTTGTCGTAGGAAAATTCGCCGGCAGCGCCTTGAAACTCCGTGAAGCCTGTCCCTGTGTCAGACTCAACCTCTTCTGCATGTATAACCCATTTCATCTTCCCTGCCTTCCAGTGCGAAATCTCAGGCTTCTTAATCCGTATATTGACTTCCGGCTTTGAATCGGGTTCTTTCTGTATGTTTTCTATTTTGCGATTGTTTTTCTTTACAGCGTCAGTTTTTACCTTTCCCCGAAAGGATGGTTGAAAAATTATAAATATACCAGCCGATAGAAGCCCCAGAACAAGCAGCAGGGTAAAAAAAATAAAGGCAGGTTTTATTTTCATATATTAAAAATATATAACATGACAAATCTGTTGCAACAATATATACATATAATAAATGCCACAAAAACACAAAAACACTAAATTTCACAAAAATTTTGTGTATTTTTGTGCTTTCGTGATTTCGTGGCAAAACATTATCTTATTTATAGGATGTCATTATGAATAAAACAAACCTAATCCTTTTTCTCTTTATCTTTTTGTTTTGCAGCGCCATCTATGGAAAACCACTTGAGAAAAAAACGATCACGCGGAAAACCGACCCGATTATCATTACAGGAAATAAACTGAAGCCCTTAATCGGCACATCTATTGAAAAAATCAGACTGTATGCCGAAAGCGGCGGCGTCCTAAAACCTATTCCTCATCAGATAGACGAACGAAAACCCGACGGCGATTTCGTCTTTCCGTTTGGTCCGAAGCCATCTTACGATGTTGACAGGGGTATTTTTGATGATAACGATGAACTTATCTTTATGGCGAAAGATGTGGGCGGCAGGGCTGCCGAGTACGATTTTCCCGACGGCTTCCGCAAGAAGGCTGAAATAATGGTAACAGACCCACTGACGCAGGGCAGGGGCTGGGCATACATTTTTTCGTTCAGTGCGCCGCCTCCGCCGTCAAAGGTTGATTATGTGACAATGCAGAAAAATGGGCAGCGCATAAAAGCGCTGAATTACGAGACCTCTTTTTCAAAGAATGCTATCATCGGCTTTGACAGCCTCGTTATCACTAAAGCAGGCGGGGGGTCGGGAAAAAACACAACCGACCGACTCAAGATAAGGGCAACTATGAAAACAAGAGTTCTCCCTTTGACTATCACAAAAACTGAGGACGATTTCACATCTTCTCTTATCGCATACATTGACGGTCCGGTCAGGGTAATACGCAGGACGAAAAATCAGATGTATCTTTTCTGGAAGATTCCCACGCCCGCATCGGTGATTGATAACATCTATTACTACGATTTTTTCCTTTGGCCCACGATAGTTAATGTCCCTTTTGA
>JBFMBQ010000462.1:0-8553 GCA_040755115.1 bacterium | reverse complement strand
GGTTCAGGCAGGGGGAGGCTGCACTGACACGACGGCGCAGCGGCGCGGGGCTTGGGTTGTATTACAGCAAACATATTGTTGAACATCACGGTGGAAGAATATGGGTGGAGAGCAAAGAAGGCAAGGGTGCGCGCTTCGTTTTCACGCTTGCGGTTGACCCGCTTGTTGCAATGGAAAAAAGTAAATGATAAAAAAATTGTGGATTTTTTCTGATTTTTTTGTATACTTAACTGCATCGTGATGAACCAGAGTCCGCTGCATCAGCAATCGGGTTTTGCCCTTGAAACCATAAAATAAGGCATGGCAAAGAAAAAAATCCTCATAGTTGATGACGAGCCTAATCTTCTGATGATACTTTCCACACGGCTTAAGTATGTCGGTTTTGAGGTAGAGACCGCAGATAACGGTGAAATTGCCATTGAAAAGGCAAAAAAATATATTCCCCACCTTATTCTTCTTGATATTATGATGCCTGGGATGGACGGATTCAGTGTGTTGTCCCGGCTGAAAGAAGAGAAAAAAACGCGCTCCGTCATTATCGTTATGCTCACTTCCAAGGGCGACCTGCCGTCAATAGAGCGTGCTCTCGCTCTCGGCGCAGTTGATTATGTCGTCAAACCGTTCTCGCCTGTAACAATTATTGAAAAGATAAAAAAAATTCTGCGAGTCAAGTGATCAGGATGTGAGAGGTGAGATGTGAGATGAACATCTAACATCTTGCCAATAAAAGAAGCGAACTTCTGAACCATATCCAAATTATGTTAAGCAAACTGTTTCCCTGGAAATCCAAGAAGCATCACTCTGCCGCCAAAGAAGATGAATGGGGCTTGTTTATTTCTAAAAGGAAAATCCGCTTCCGCCTCATGGTTGCCATTCCTCTTTTTACTACGCTGTTGGTGCTCGCCCTCGGATTTATCGTAATTCACATCAACTCCCGCGAACTGCTTGACAGCAAGTGGATTCCCAAAACACAACAGGAATACATAAATTCCATCCAGACCGCACTTGACCACACCACTATCGCAATAATCATAAGCGCCGCCATCGCCTGCCTCACCGGTCTGGCAATCGCACTGACCGTTACAATCCCCATCCGCCGTCTGACAACAGGGACAGCGGAAATCGCAAAGGGGAATCTATCGCGAACTATTCATGTGAACGGCGATGGTGAATTTGCTCTTTTAGGCAGCGCCTTCAACGACATGATCTCCGCTATAAACCGATACCTTCTCCAGAGTATGTCCGGCGGCATCATTACTATAAACGAAAAAGGCGTCATAGTCTCATTCAGCACCGACGCCGAAGTTATTCTCGGCATCCCTTCCCACGAGGCTGTCGGAAAACCCCTCAAATATGTTTTCCCATACATACCGGAAAATAAAGAGTTCCACAGATTTATTGAGGCAGCCCTGAAAGACAGACAAACCTTTGCATTCACGCCGGTGGTGGTTTCAACCGAAGCCAGAGACGCCATCCCGGTATCAATCTCCACATCCCTGCTCAGAGACCGCGAAGACACGCTCGTTGGGATAATCATTTCCTTTGAGGATATACAGCATTTGAAAAAAGTTGAGGAACAGATGCGCAAGGTTGACCGTCTGACAACGCTCGGCGGTCTGGCGGCAGGATTGGCTCACCAGGTTCGCAATCCGTTGTGTTCCATACGCGGACTGGCTCAACTCCTCAAGGAGGTCAGGACCAGCGAAAGTTCTACATCAGATTACCTGGATGTGATACTGAAAGATGTTGACAGAATTGACAGGGTTCTTGACCGTCTTCTGCGTTTTCTTCAACCGACATCGTCCAGTTGGACACTTGAAGATGTCAACGCCATCGTTCAGGACGCACTCCTGCTGGGCAAACCGGAAATACGCGATAAGGAAATTGAGATAATAGAAGAATATTCTACAGACCTGCCGAAAATCCCGGCGCAGGGTGAAAACCTCGCACATGCCTTCCTCAATCTTATCCTGAACTCAATCCAGGCGATTGAACAGAAAGGGACGATAAGGATCAAAACCGAGTTCATTCCGAAAGGGAAGGACGAGAATCCATATTTGTGCGTTACCTTCACTGACAACGGCAATGGGATACCGCCTGATGACCTGCCGCGAATCTTTGACCCCAGTTTCAGCACCAAAGAGGACGGGTCGGGCTTCGGGCTTGTTATTACGCGCCAGATAGTAGAAGCGCACGGCGGTTACATCAATGTCTCAAGCGAACCCGACAGGCAGACTTCGTTTGAAATCAACCTCCCCGTGAAACAAAAAATCTCCGAAATACCCAGCGAAGCGGCAAGTGAGAAGTGAGCGTAGTCACGACTCAACCGGGAGTTTGAGGTTAAGGCGCTGGGAGACGGGAAATAATTAAAATCACATTACATCTATCGTCTGCCATCTTTCTCTTATTACGCATTGCGCGCTTTGCGCCTTCTTTAAATTGTCCGATTATCGTATATAATTCATAAATAAGATAACTGGAAAAGGGGAAAAAGGTTGGAAACTGAGGAATCGCCGCGCAACCTGCTTGTAGTTGATGACGAAGAACACATGAGGTTCTTCCTGAAAGAGGCGCTGTCGCGTGAAAACTGTGATGTCAAAACCGCTGCGAGCGGCGTAGAGGCGCTTGAGATGATCCGCGCCGACAACTTTGATGTTGTGATACTTGACAACCGCATGCCTCGGGTCGGCGGGATGGATGTTCTCACGGAAATAAAAAAACTCAATCCTGAAATACCGGTCATAATGATGACCGCTTACGGGTCAAAACAGGTGGCAATGGAGGCGATAGAAAAAGGCGCTTATGATTACTTCACCAAGCCGTTTGATATAAACGAGATGCGCGTAGTTGTGAAAAGGGCACTGGAGAAACAGAAATTAGAGGAAGAAATCAAATCCCTGCGCCGGCAGTTGGGCCAAAAATATGATTTTGAGGGCATAATCGGCAGCAGCCGCGAAATGCAGGAAGTGTTTGACCTTATGACGAAAGTGATAAACAACGATGTTACAGTGATACTCTACGGCGAGAGCGGCACCGGCAAAGAACTCATCGCCACACTGATACACAAGAAAGGACCGCGAGAGGGCAAGAATCTCGTGAAGATAAACTGTGCGGCGATACCTGAGACATTGCTTGAGAGCGAACTTTTCGGGCATGAGAAAGGCGCGTTTACAGGTGCGGCATCGCGCAAGATAGGAAAATTTGAGGTTGCAGACGGCGGCACTCTTTTTCTTGACGAAGTAGCGGACATGAGCCTTGCGACGCAGGCAAAACTTCTACGGGTGCTTGAAGAACGCGAGTTTGAAAGACTCGGCGGCACAGAAGTAATTAAAATTGATATTCGGCTCATTACGGCAACGAACCAGGATCTGCTGACACTTGTCAATCAGAAACGGTTCCGCGAGGACCTCTACTTCCGCCTCAATGTCGTGCCCATCTTCATACCGCCGCTGCGCGCCCGCCGCGCTGATATTCCACTGCTCATTGAACATTTCCTTGGGGAAACCACTGAAAAATTCAATAAAGAATTAAAAGGCTTCTCCAGAAAAGCGCTGCGCCTGCTGATAGATTATGACTGGCATGGAAATGTGAGAGAACTTGAGAATGTCATCCAGCGCGCCGTTGTTACAGCGCAATCAAGCATTATTGATGAAGAAGCCCTCCCCATAACAGTCCGCAAGGCTCAGTCACAGCAGGAAACTATAAATTACATCAACGAGCATTTCGTACAGCCGCTCCCGCAGATTGTGGAGAGCATCGCGGAAAATACGGAGAGGCAACTCATCATAGAGGCGCTTGAAAAAACGAACTGGAGCAGAAAGAAGACCGCAGAACTCCTTAAAATTTGCCGTAAATCGCTGCATAACAAAATGAAAAAATACGGAATTGAAGAACCGTGATGATAGTAGAAAGATCATAAAGCAAAAATATGATCCACTAATTACATGAATTTACACTGATTAAATTTGTGAAAATTTTTGAATAATTAGTTCATGTATATATAATAGACACATGCCCATCCTGAGACGAAGCAAGATAGGCGATCTTCTCCTTAACAACAAACTTATTACACAGGATCAACTTGACACTGCACTGCGCGAAGCGGGCGGGAAAGGCGAGCAGGCACTCGCAAGGGCTATCATAAATTTGGGCTTCGTTCCACCTGAGAAATTACTACAGGCGTTGAGCGATCACCTCGGTATACCCGCTATTGACCTTAAAGAAGCACACATTGATCCACAAGTTCCTCACATGCTGTCGGAAGAATTCCTCCGCCAGAACAATGTCATCCCCATAGATATAACAGACGACGCCATCCATGTCGCCTTCTTCCCGCCTGTTGACCCGGCGGTCTTTGATGAAGTGGAACTCGTTACCGGCTACCGCGTCAAGCCTCTCATAGCGTCAGAAAGAGATATCTATTACACGCTCAATCTCTACTTCAGCACAAAGCACCGCACACACCAGACTATCGTTGATATGCATGTGGAAGAACAAGCGCCGCTTATCGGGGAGGGACCTGTCCTTGACGAAGTCGTTGAAGCCGCTAAAGCGCCCCCGGTTGTCCGACTCGTTATGGACATTATTGACGGTGCAATACACGAACGGGCGAGCGACATACACCTTGAACCCCAGGAAGGCGAAATGAGGGTAAGATACCGCATTGACGGCATCCTGCATGATGTCATGCACATCCCGCCGCAGATTGAACCTCCGGTCATCTCGCGCATTAAGATACTCGCCAACCTTGACATAACCGAGAGAAGAATTCCGCAGGATGGACACATCACCATAAAAAAAGGCGGCAAAGATTATGACATACGCGTCTCAACCTTTCCAACGGTTAACGGCGAGAAGATCGTGCTGCGCCTCCTCAGCAAAGAAACCATGCTTATGGAACTTGAGGAACTCGGTCTGAATGCTCATGACCTCAATATCCTCAAAACACTCACTGCCAAACCTTATGGAATGATACTCGTTACAGGTCCTACCGGCTCAGGCAAAACGACCACACTCTACTCTATCCTCAGCCGCCTCAACTCACGAGAAGAAAACATCGTAACCATTGAAGACCCTGTGGAATACAAACTGCCCGGCATCAACCAGTCGCAGATCAACCCAAATATCGGCGTAAACTTCGCCACAGGGCTCAGGTCAATGCTGCGTCAGGACCCCAACATCATAATGGTGGGGGAGATACGCGACCCCGAAACCGCTGCTATCGCCGTTCAGGCAGCGCTTACCGGGCATCTTGTTTTTACAACGCTGCACACCAACGATGCCCCGAGCGCAGTAACACGGCTGCTTGATATGGAGGTCAAACCGTTCCTCATATCGGCATCCGTAATCGGCGTCATCGCCCAGAGACTTGTCCGAGTCGTCTGCCAGACCTGCAAGGAATCATACCATGCGGATGTCGGCGAACTCGGTCGCGATTTCGGCTTCGCCACGACAAAGAGCGGAAAGGTTTCCCTGTGGCGTGGGAGGGGATGCAAATATTGCGGCAACACCGGCTACCACGGCAGAACGGGCATATTTGAAGTGATGCCGATTACAGAAGAGATACGCCACTTGATCATCAGAGGCGAGACAGCCAATGTCATACGGCGTGTGGCAATCCAGCAGGGGATGAGCACACTTCGCCACTCTGCCTTGCGGAAGATCGTTGATGGACAAACATCACTTGACGAAGTGCGGCGCGCTGTCTTTCTTGGTGTTGAATGAAGTAACTTTTCTCTATAACAAACCCCTATGCGGTCATTTGCCGCACACAGGGGATAAATCAGTGTAGATCTGCCTTAAAAATTTTAATTCAAAATTACCTTATCATGCCAAACTTTGAGTTTATTGCGAAAGACCTCCATGGCAAAAATTTCCGCGGCACACTCTTCAGCCAGACTGAACAAGGCGTCTATTTCGCACTGGAAAAGTTGGGCTACCTCGTCCTCACAGTGCACGAAAGGGAAAATATATTTGCTTATCAACTCCCGCAAAGGATAACCGCAGCCGATGTAACTCTTCTTACAAAACTACTTGCCACACTGATGGAGGCAGGGATGCCTGTGGTTGATGCGCTTGTTACACTTGAAACCCAGACAGAAAACATCACTTTCAGTAAAATCATCCGCAACATACGCATTAATGTGGAAAACGGCATGTCTCTTTCGGATGCCTTCGCCAAACACCCGAAAATCTTCCCGCCATTCTATATCAGTATGATCCGTTCAGGGGAAACCGCAGGGATAATGCCGGAGATCTATAATCATCTTTCCGGTTACCTTGACAAGAGCGATGAATTGCGACAGCGCGTTGCCACTGCGTTCACTTACCCTAAAATCATCGCCACCATCGCACTGGCAGGTTCGTTAATACTTATGTATTATGTGATCCCCCAATTCAATATCATTTACACAAAACTCGGCATAGAACTGAACACCTCCACCAAATTCCTCATCGGGGCAAGCGATTTCGCCAAAAATTACTGGTGGGTTATCTGTCTTGCAATCGCTGCACTGATTTACGGCTTCTACAAATTCCGAACCTCTAAGCAGACAGCCCGTTACTATCACCCGCTCGTCCTCGCAATCCCTATTCTGGGAAAGATAAACAAGAGGGTATCCGTAACACGGACAGCACGGACTTTAAGTTCCATGCTACAGTGCGGCGTCCCGATGATTACAGCGCTTGAAACTTCAAAGACAGTCGCTAACAACAAAGTTATTGAAGAAGACATAGACCGCGTAATAGAAAGCGTGCAGGCAGGGGGCACTATATCGGGTCCGCTGAAGGTCTCGCCCAATTTCCCGCCTCTTGTTATCTCAATGATCGCCTCCGGTGAAAGAAGCGGCACGCTGCCGCACCTGCTGGGAAAGGCTGCGGACGCGCTTGACAGAGAACTTGAACACCTCATAAAAAGATTCCTCTATTATCTTGAGCCTGCTCTCACATTGATTATAGCTATATCAATTGGTTTTATCGCTTTCTCCATTTATGTCCCCATATTTAATCTCATCGGTGGTTTCAAGCCTTCAATTTAGAACTATCCCTAACCCGCCATAGCCGGAAAATTGAACCACAGATGAACACGGATAAACATGGATAAGATGAACGAAGATAATTATGTATATATGCGCCGCAGGCGCAAATAAAGAATCTGTGTTCGTCAGTGTTAATAAGTTGACCCATTCAGGGTCGCTTCATTTTGGTTATTAGTAGACTTTATTCTCAACCACAACAAAATGCGTAAATGCTTACACATTACCCATAAAACAATGCAAACAGTTACCCAACCGCATAATAGCAGAAAATATTACGAGAACAATTTATACACTGGTACGGACAAATCCATTAAAAAAACTTAAAATAAACGATTGTATAAGATTATGTCTTTATTATACTAAATATTTCGCTATATTTATGTTATTGTCTGATTTTTGACATTATTAACAAGTGATCAGATTATGGCACAAAACTTGTATTAACCTACTATGAAAATTTGTGTCTGGAGGCGTTTTATATGAAATCAAGAGGATTTACACTGATTGAAGTGCTTCTAATCGTAATCCTGATAAGCATACTCGCCGCTATCATAATCCCGAGATTCTCAATCGGCTCACAACGGGCAAAGGTGCAAGCATGCGAAATGAACCGTTCCATCATCAATACCTCAGTTGAAACCTATTTCTTCACTGAAGGCACCTGGCCTGCAATTGACCTTGCCGATATAAAAACCAATTCAAACTACTTCCCTGACGGCATACCTACCTGCCCGGTTGACCAGACCAGTTACGAACTTGCCGATACGCCCGTCTTCCGTGTAACAACACACAGAGAAGGCGCCGGTACACATATCTGGTAATAACAGTTCTATTCATATAGTTAATACTGAGGTGAACATGTCATGAAAAAAGCCAGAGGGTTTACAATAATTGAGGTGATGCTTGTTGTCATCCTCATAAGCATCCTTGCTGGCATTGCGATACCCCGTTATGTTATCTCCGCGCAGAGGGCAAAAGTGCAAGCATGCGAAATGAACCGGGCAATCATCAATAAGGCTGTAGAATCCTTCTACTTCGCCGAAGGCACCTGGCCAGACCTTGATCTCACCGATATAAAAACTAATGTCAACTATTTCCCTGACGGCATCCCGACCTGCCCTGTTGATATGACAAGTTACACGCTTGCCGACACACCGCTCTTTCGCGTAACGGGGCATAGGGAAGGCGCCGACAGTCATATCTGGTAAAATAAAACATTGTGATTTTTGAAAGGAGTTGTTAAGAAAAATGAAACGACAAAAGGGTTTCACACTGCTTGAAGTTATGCTCGTCGTCATCCTGATCAGCATACTCGCCGGTATCGTTATTCCGCGATATGTTGTCTCCGCTCAGCGCGCAAAGGTGCAGGCATGCGAGATGAACCGTGCCATTATCAATAAACAAGTGGAATCCTACTACTTCACAGAGGGCACATGGCCATCGCTTGACCTGAGCGACATCAAGACAAATGTGAATTACTTCCCCGACGGCATCCCGACCTGTCCGGTTGACCAGA
>JBFMBQ010000461.1:0-20155 GCA_040755115.1 bacterium | reverse complement strand
GCACAGACACGAACTCGCACAGCGCACAGCCGTGTATAGAAAATTACACGATGCCGATCAGAGAGTAAAAAAGTAAAAGATTTCCCTCTGTGATTCAATTTTCTTCCATTATCCAGCCTTCGTTGAAGACGGCGTGCTTGATATGCGTGCGCTTGTAAGTATAGGTAACATGGATCAAGCCGTCTTCTGTCTGGATAATTGACGGGTAAGAGAATTCCCCGTAAGCATCTTCAAGGTTGCGTTTGTGGCTCCAGGTTTTGCCTTCATCAAGTGAGAGTGCAACAGTGAGCGGTGTTCTGGCAACTTGTGAATCGTTGAATGCGAGCACGAGATGACCGTTGCGCAGACGCACTATTTCAACTGCGGCGTTCGGGTTTGGCAAATCGGTGTCCCTTGGAGCCGACCAGTGCTCTCCGTTGTCCTTAGAAGTTGTCATCAAGATTTTCCCCGTTGTGGTTCGCAAATAGGCGATGAGTGTGTTATCAGATAGGCGAATGAGGGCGGGTTCTATCGCGCCGCCTGCTACCCGGAGGTTCGTGCCTGTGCGCCGCCAGGTTTTGCCCCCGTCTTTGGTGAGCATAAAGGCAGGCGACCAGAGGACTTCGTTGTGTATCGGGAGTATCATCGTGCCGTCGCCGAGTGTCAACGGATGATTGCGCGTTATCCAGCCTTTGACCTTGATAAGCGTAACTTCGCTGCCCCAGTTTTTGCCGCCGTCCTCTGAAATTCTGTAATACAGCCTACAGTCGTTCCACATCTTGCCATACATAATGTTGTAGAAAAACCACAGCCTGCCGTGAGCGTCCATATATAAAACCGGATTGCCTTCCGACAGGTCTGGGGCATCGTGCAGGATTTCAGGCTTTGTCCATGTGTTCGCATTTTTTGGCAGGCGCGAGACGAGGATCGCCACATCCTTCGCCTTTTCCGCTGCTCCAGCATACCAGGCGGTTATCAGGTCGCCGTTCGGCAACTCTGCAACAGATGAACCATGGCAGGATGGATAACCTGGTATCTCCTGATAGATCAGTTCTGCCTTGTAAAAAGATTTATCGGCGATAATATCCGCCGGCAATTCTCCTTGCCCGTTTATTGAATTACTAAAGGGGATCGCAGAAAAAAATAACAGCAAATAGAGCATTGAAAAATTTGTTCTGGTTTCATTCAACATCATTGTCTCAAAAAATCCGCTTCTATGGGGAATAAGATTCTGATATGCGTTACACTCAGGAGCGCATCGTCAACCCTGCCGGTTACGGTCGGCATCCGCTCCCACTCGCCGTTGCTTTTCCGCACCTGAACGATATACATATCAAGCATCTCCTCAAGAGTCCTGCCCCTCTCGTCAATCGGGAAATAAATGGGGCGGATGAAGTAAGAAAACAGCGGGGCGGTGCCCTCCGTTGAAGGGTCATCAACCGCTGGCGGTCCCACGACCATCCACTGCGTCAGGAGGCGCGCAAATTTCATCTCTGCGCTCATCCCGTGATTTTCAGGGATTATCTGAAATCCCCCGATCTGTCCGACCGGGGAGGTTGAAACGCAGATGACGCCCGTATGATTCGCACGAATGCGCCCTACATCAGCATAAAGCGAGCCGTCAAACCGCCCGACCCCTGCGACTGGTTTCAGCACCTGTCCTATCACTTTCTCCTCACCGTTGACATATCGCAACCTAATAAATCCGCCGAAGCGGTTCTCAAACTCAATCTGTGAGGGCAGCGGGAGCGGCTGCTCAACACTGACCTCAATGACATCGCCTTCAACGGGTGAATAATTTTCGGGGATGGGGATGCGTTCGCCGTCTTTTAATAAAAACACTTTGTTGCCGATAAAAGGTGAGAACCCACCGCCGAACATCAGCGTGCCTGCGGGGATGTCCGTGATTATTGATGAGGAGGAACTGTAGTATGATTTGTAATCTTTCGGTTTTTCATAAAATTCCTTCGGAAGGATGCTGAAGAGAACGCCTTTTTCTCCAGACTGTGCAACTTTGATGTGTATGGCGTTCACTGCTGTCGCCGCCACCGTGCCTGCCCTCGCCCACCCGCTCGCCGTGTAGCCCTGCTTGTTTACAGTGCCTGCTGCCGAAAGGACAGTTCCTATAATTTTTTCTTCGTCATCTTTAATATTAGGCGCGATTAGGTAATCGCGCCCTACAACTGTTTCTTCGTCACCTTTAACTATTACCTTTCCATCTTTTTTGTTTTCTATTACTATGGTGAAAAGTTTTGAAAACTCTGGCTGGTTTTCTTCTTTGACCACATCTGATGCACCGCGCTCACCCTCAAGCACTCCATAGGCGCGTGAAGTTAGAAACAAAAAAAATCCGCAGATTACGCAAATCACGCAGATTTGAACTTTTTTTCTGCGTTCTTTATGCCTCCGCGGTTCCATCTTTACAAAAAAATTAAGAATTCAAAATTCAGAACTATTTTATCAGCGTTTTTTGGAACTTCTGCCGTTATCTATTACTCAACCTCTGATCGAATAAAAAGGCAAGTCTTAAGTATTCTGTTTTGCAACCACATGGTTACTTCGCCGCTCGGCTCGCCATTTTAGAAACGGATGTATTCTTAAGCGATTTCCACCAGTCACCCAATGCTCCCGATTCAGCTCTCTCTCTAAAGTAAGCGATCTGTTCCTTATAATTCATATCCTTGGTTTCCTCGTAAATCTCATTCTGAATCTGCCACTTGTATTTAACACAATCAAAACTTTTACTTTTCTTCCCGGTCATCTGTCTGCACCTCCTTCGGTGTAATAATGGTCAGGATGCCGTATCCATAGAGCAGGTTGATTCGGTTATATAACTTCATTTTATCAAGCCTGACGATGTGCCTGAAGTTCCACGAAACGATAGCATCCGCCCGTGCAACTGTGGCTGCGGCAACATGTGCGGCATCATTTGCGTGACGAACTCCAACGATCCCTGCCTCCAAATATGCATCCCGCAACTCAAGAATTTCTTCTGTCAGTTCAACTCTTTCCACACACCCAGCGGGGAGCGATGTAATGATAATACAAACTTCTTCAGGGGCATTTTCCAATTCTCTCGCTACAACCTCACTCACCAACATCACGATTTTGCCGCTCCGCACCGCTTCTATAAATTGCATGGAGTCATCTTCAAACTCGGCATCCAAGCATCCGCTGATCACCGATGTATCAGCATATACCCGCAATGGTTTCATGGTATCCCAACTTCAATTATATTATTACCTATTTTTTTATTCAAAAAACATGAACCCTGCTACTATCAGTCCGCTTACTGCGAGGAGCCACATATAGGGCAATGTTCTGCGGGTGAAGACCATTACATCTGTGCCGAGGTAGCCGGCGAGCCATGCGTTGTGTGTATTGGTTGGGTCGCATACGCCCTGGATCATTCCGACGGACAGGAGTGCGCCCATTATCGCAGTCGGCGCCAGTGCTCCGGTGGCGAGCATTACCGCGACCAGACCCGAACCCATTCCCCAAATATTGAGCGGTCCGCGATACAATGCGAGCGGCGCAAAAAGTGAAAAGCCAATCACATAGATTAGTGAATTGCGCGGCATTATGTGCTCTATAATCGGCTGCATGAATCCCGATACCGACGGGTGCATAACGGCATTCAGGACCATGCCGATGCCGATAACGAGCGCCACGGCGGGAGCGGAGGCGGCAACGCCTTCAATGATGGAGCGCGCCAGCCTTTTGATGTTGCCGCCGTCGCGTCTGTAGGTCGTAACCGCCCCGAAAACGATGCCGATAAGCAAGGCGGAGTTTATCGGGAAATAGTATGGCGATAGCGGCTTCACTGCAAGGTTGTGAATATTGAAAGAGAGGATCAGTATTATCGGGACTACAGGGGTCAGGAGGGCAAGCGGATGCACCTTTTCAGTCTCTTCCGTAGGTTCAGCAAGCGCCCACAATGATGATACCCCCTTTCGGAGATGCACAATCGCAAATAAAATGCAGACGACAGCAAAAAGCCCACCGAACGGCAGCGCAAAGGCGAAAACCTGCGATTGCGTTAGCCCGAGCACCTTGATGTAAAGTTGCCAGTTCACGGGGTTGAAGGTACCGCCGAGGCTAAGTCCAAGCAGAAACAGACCGCCGGCAGTAACCTGACTCACACCGATTGACAGCATAATCGGCAGGACGAGAGTCGCCACCATAATCACGGCGCCAAGCCCGCCGAGCGAGGTGAAAAGGACTGCGGTGGCAAAGGTGAGAAGCAGACAGATGACAGTCGGGTTGTCGCCGCCGAGTTCCGATGCCCAGCGTATGATCGCCTTTGATATGCCGGAGCCTTTGAGGAGTTCAGCAAGGACGGCGCCGAGGATGATGGTTATGATAACACCGGCAAGGCGGGCAGTGCCTTCTTCTATCACGACCTGAAGGAAATTGCGCAGCAGCACAACTGTGTTTGAACCGGGATACGCCCACCTGACGCCGAAATGAAATGCGCCGCCTGTCAGAAACAATGCCGCCGCCATCAGCGGCAGCGAGATCAGCGCGGGCAGCCGCCCGAGATACATCAGCACCGCAAAGATCAAAAAAATACCGATTAAAATTAAACCTATGAGCATTGTTATCACCTGGATTTAAACAATATCACAACCATGCCTTTAGTGCAAAAATTGCGTATAACGGGATCGGAATTATTAGATCGGGACTTGGAAAAAATTAAAATCCGAACTACGAACCCCGAACTACGAACTCCGAATTATGTTCCTTCCCAACCCGCTCCAGTGTTTTCAAAAGTGCTTCCGCCTTGTGGAGCGTTTCGTAATATTCATGTTCAGGGTCGGAATCGGCAACGATGCCTGCGCCGACTTGAACATACGCCCGCCCGTTCCTGATCACGAAGGTGCGTATGACGATGTTCATATCCATCGTTCCGTTATATGAGATGTAACCGATTGAGCCTGTATACAACCCGCGGCGCACATTCTCAAGTTCGTCAATTATCTCCATACACCGCACTTTCGGCACGCCCGTTATTGTCCCGCCGGGGAAGCAGGCGCGTATCACATCAAATCGGTCGCAGCCATTTTTCAGCGTGCCGCGCACATTGGAGACGATATGAATTACATGCGAATACTTCTCCAGCACCATCAGTTCGTCAACATGAACCGAGCCGTGGCGGCAGACGCGACCGATGTCGTTGCGCTCAAGGTCAACCAGCATTATGTGCTCTGCTCGTTCCTTTTCGTTCAGGATCAGTTCGGCTGACATTTCGCGGTCTTCGCGCAGGTTGCGTCCTCGGGGACGCGTTCCCGCAATCGGACGCGTCTCAACAATACCATCCGCAGTCCAGACCAGCCGCTCGGGGGATGAACTCGCCACATTAAAACCATCAAACTCAAGGCAGCCGCCGAAAGGCGATGGATTTATCTCAAGGAGCACGCGGTAAAGATCGTAGGTCTCCACATCAGTGCGCATGCAGAGTCGCTGCGAGAGGTTCGCCTGATAGATGTCGCCGGAGGCGATATATTCCTTCGCGCGGCGCACGATTTCTTCATATTCTTTATCTGTGTAATTTGATTCTACTCCCGAATTTTGGTGTGTCACCCCCAAACTCGTTTGGGGGTACCATATTCCAGATTCAAGACCTGACCCCTTTCTACTCTGAACCTTTTTATATATTTCTTCAATTCTCTCAATCGCCTGCTCATAAGCAGAAAAAAGATTTGGATTTCGCCGCAAATCGGCAACAGACACGATGTAGTTTCTCTTGTTCGCAAGATCAAAGACTATAAAAGTATCGCAAAAGATAAAATAAAAATCGGGTGTGCCGATATCATCGGGGCAGCGCGAGGGAAGTTTCTCAAACAACCGCCGCGCCTCGTAACTGATGAAGCCTACTGCGCCGCCGGCGAAAGCGGAAATCGCACAGGCAGCGAAGGGATCATCGGTGGGCACAAACTTCACATCTGCAAACAGTGAGCGGAGTTTTTCAAGGGGCGAGCCCTCTTCAACCATTGTCTCACCATTGCATTTTATCTCAATCCGTTCGCCCCGACTCCGGAATACAAGTTCTGTGGATGTGCCGCAGAAAGAAAACCGCCCTATCTTCGGGTGAAACCGCCCGCTCTCAAGGAGGAACGAATAGCGACCGGTGCGTATTCTGCGGTATGCCTCGTGTGCTGGAATGTCATTTTCCATTACACAATACACAGGAATTACATTCCCCTGCGCTGCGAATTTCCTGAATTGTTCAAAAGTCGGTGCGATCATGTCCATTGGCTATAGTCTAATAACCCACATTTTACTATAATAGAATTCGGGTGGTAAATACAAAATGAGATACAGCGGTTATCAGGTGCAGTTCGGTCCTGGATATATAACGCCAGTAACCCGTTCGCTTCTTATTGCAAACGCTGCGGCTTTCTTCCTTCAACTGGTGCTGGATTACACGCCGTATTCGCGGTATCTTGTTCATTACTTCGCTCTCAGTCCGCTATTGGTAGTCAACAAGTTTTTCATCTGGCAGGTTGTTACCTACATGTTCCTTCACGGCGGATTATTCCACTTTATGTTCAATATGCTTGCACTATGGATGTTCGGCACAGAAGTTGAAAGCAGGATGGGCGAGCGGAGGTTCCTCAATTTTTACTTTTTCTGCGGAGTCGGCGCAGGCGTTGTAACCTGCCTTTTCCCGCCTGCATGGCAGAGTTTCACGCTCGGCGCATCGGGGGCGATATTCGGGATTTTAGTGGCGTTCGCAAAATATTTCCCCGACCGCATCATACTTGCATTTATGATTTTCCCGATGCGGGCGCGCACCTTCGTGATTTTTTTCGGAATGCTACAGGTTTTCGCTATGTTGAGCGCATCGGGTTCCAACATCGCTTACTTCGCACACCTCGGCGGTATCCTTTTCGGCTACCTCTTCCTGCGGTATGAAGGTAACCTCAAATCACAATTGCGCCATTACCGCTGGCTGCGCGAAGAATTTAAAAAGGAACAGACGGAAACAGACTGGCAGCGCGTGGATGAAATACTTGACAAGGTCAGCCGCGAGGGCATTCACAAACTAACGAAGAAAGAGCGCTCGTTCCTGCGGGAAATAAGTAAAAAACACAGACATTAAGGGTATTCGGTCTTTAGTCTTTAGATATAAGGGCGACCGGCCGGTCGCCCCTGCTAAAATTTGACTTCGTAACCTACCGAGAAGATATGAAAGCGGAATTTCTCCGAGTAAGCCCTTTCAAGTATATTATGAAAATCAGGATCATTCAGGTATAAGAACACGACTTGTGAACCTATTTCTGAGTAAGTTGAATCAGCGATGGGAACACCGTGAGTATAATATCCCACTGTCGCAGAAACGAATAGTTTTTCCATCGGACGGTATTTAGCAACGCCCGCGAACCTATAGTTTGGCGCGAGCCGCTCTGTGTTGATTCTGTCAACTGAAACTTCCCAGTCAAATTGTTCAGGTCTTCTGGGGAAAATTGAAACTTTAATGATATTAGTTTTCAGCGTTGGACGGATAAGTGTATTCAGGTATGTTTTGTGTGTAGAGTAACCGACTTCCAGCATCGTGTCAGGAGGCAATGAAATCTGTGCGGCTGCCGAATAATGGTGAATGTCTTCCGAGGCAATGCGATAGATTGTGGCGCCAAGAGTAAAATCATCGGCTTGGAGTTCTGTCCTGGCATATCCGACGAGAAGGTTTTCAAGGTTTTCGTATTCGGTTGGGATTCTGATACGATAGGTGTTAGTGACTGCCTTGCCTGTAGCCGAGATATTGCGCCTTGAGAGGCGCGTGCGCGTTGTGCGTCTGGAGAACATTGTGCCGTGAGGTTCGCTGAGAGCGAAGGTTTTTTCGGTCTGGGTTATTTCAGAAGGACCCAAATCTTTATCAAGTTCCACCCACTGGAATTCCTGGCTGAACTTCAAGTTAGAGAGGAACCTGTCAATTCTGCTTTCCGATTCGTAGGGATTATGTTTAGAAAATACAGGTGATGCAGCAAAGAGGAAAACAAAAAAGAACAGCAAAAAAAGAATTTTTTGATGCGGATTAGCACGGATTGACACGGATTTCATCTTTAATCCTGAAGTGAACGGCATTATACTGAAACCTGAAATAAGCAGCCTGTAAACTTAAGACTATTTTTAACGCGTTATCGTTCTTATAAGATAATTATAAGTATCCGCAACATAGATCAGCGTGCTTGAATATGCCGCAACCCCATAAGGATATTGGAACTGCGCCGATAATGCTGCCCCATCCGCAAAACCGGCAGTCCCGGCGCCGGCAAGCGTCGTTACCACGCCCGCGGGGGTTATTTCCCGAATTCGGTTATTGTCAACATCAGCAACATAAAGAGTGCCTGCGGAATCAATTGTAATTCCTGATGGTGTGAAGAACTGCGCGGATGTGCCTGTGCCATCGGCAAAACCCTGTGTGCCTGAACCGGCGAGCGTAGTTACATCGCCTGCGGGTGTTATCTTCCGTATGCGCTCGTTAGTTGTATCCGCAACATAGACATTGCCGGAAGAATCAACTGCAACTCCCTCAGGGTTGTTAAACTGTGCGGAAGCACCAGTGCCGTCGGCATAGCCGGCGGTACCAGAGCCGGCGAGCGTTGTTACCACGCCAGCAGGGGTTATTTTCCGTATGCGGTGGTTTCCCGTATCCGCCACATAGACATTGCCAGCACTGTCTACTGCAATTCCCCATGGAGAAGTGAACTGGGCAGATGTTCCTGTGCCATCAGCAAAACCATTTGTTCCGGATCCGGCAAATGTGGTTACATCACCCACCGATGTTATTTTCCGTATACTATGGTTGTTCAAATCCGCAACATAAACATTGCCTGAAGAATCAACAGCCACCCTTACCGGAGACCAGAACTGGGCGGATGTTCCCGTGCCATCGGCAAGACCTGCCGTTCCTGAACCGGCAAAAGTCGTTACTACACCTGAAGCGGTTACCTTGCGAATTCGGTGGTTATTGGTGTCAGCAATATAAATTGTGCCGGATGTATCCACCGCAATTCCATTAGGTGCATTAAACTGCGCAGAAGTGCCTGTAGCGTCCTGATACCCAGCCACTCCAACGGCACCGGCAAGTGTGGCAACACTGGCGGCTGGCGATAATGTTGTGCCGCTGACCTCGTTGCTGCCCGTGCATAAGCCGCCTATATCGCAGACATAAACTTTGAAGTAATAGGTCGTTCCTGCGCTCAAGCCGGTAACGGCTTGAGCGGTATCGGTATAAGGGGTGACCGTCTGCGAAAGCGTAGAGGATTCTGAAACGCCTGAAGATGTGCTGTAATAAATCTTATATGAAGCGAAATCTGAGTCGGTATTCTGTGTCCATGATATAACGAGAGAAGTGGTCGTTGCGTTCGTTGGTGCTGAAACTGTTACAGCCGCGGGTGGTTGGTTTGCCGCAGTTGTCGCACCGCTCACTTCGTTGCTGCCCGTGCATAAGCCGCCAGTATCACAGACATAAACCTTGAAGTAATAGGTCGTTCCTGCGCTCAAGCCGGTAAGGGTTGTTGAAGTAGTACTCTGCGATATTATCGTCGTAGTGAATTGCGATGACTCTGTTATACCTGACGAAGTGTCATAATAAATTTTATATGAAGTAAAATCAGTGTCAGTATTTTGTGTCCATGACAGATCAAGAGAAGTGGTTGTTGCGCCGGTCGGAGTTGAAAGCGTTACTGCCGCAGGGAACTGATCTGTCGCACCGCTCACCTCGTTGCTTGCCGTGCACAAACCACCTGTATCACAGACATAAACCACGAAGTAATAGGTTATCCCCGCACTCAAGCCTGTAACGGTTGAAGTGGTTGCAGGATATGAGGTGATGGTCTCCGCAAGCGTTGAGGATTGTGAAACGCCTGAAGATGTGCTGTAATAAACTTTATAGGAGGCAAAATCGGTATCGGCGTTCTGCGTCCATGACAGATCAAGAGAAATGGTCGTTGCGCCCGACGGTGCTGAAAGCGTTACCGCCGCAGGCGGCAGATTTTCCCCCAAGGTTGCACCGCTGACCTCGTTGCTTACTGTGCATAAGTCTCCCGTATCGCAGACATATACGACGAAGTAATAGGTTGTTCCTGCACTCAAACCTGTAACGGTGGAAGTGATTGTTGTCTGTGAAGTAATTGTTTGCGCAAGTGTGGAGGATTGTGAAACACCTGAAGAAGCAGCGTAATAAATCTTGTATGAAGCAAAATCGGTATCGGCGTTTTGTGTCCAGGATAGATCAAGAGAACTGGTCGTTGCACCTGTCGGTGTTGAAAGCGTAACAGCCGACGGCGGCAGATTCTCCTCTCCGAGAAGATTTGCCTGCGCAAGCACTTGCTGTATGTAAGTCCGCGTTGCGCCCGACGGAATATCGCTGAAATCCGTATAATTGCAGAACGGGGCGCAGTCGTATCCGACGCCTTCCGGATAAAGTGCATCCACCGCGTTCTGTATGCTGCCGAGCGTGCTGGAATTGACATCTGACAGGAGTTTATCGTTCATGCCAGCCCATGTTAACGCAGACCAGGCAACGAGCGTGGAAGTCGGGTTAATAACAACGCCCTCAGTCCATTGCCCCGCAACAACTGTCGGAACGATACCTATAACCTGAAGAAACTCATCAGGCAGATAGGCATCCGCTCCAAGAAGACGATTGTTCCCTGCAAGCACATTCTTTATTTCAAAGGTCCCTGTGCGTGTTTCACCATCAATCAAAGCGCAAGCACTCGCAAGGAGATAAAACGGATCAGAGTAACCTCCTCCGGTGAAAAAGGTTATCGGTTGCTCATATATAGTTGTAACAACATCACTTGTAAGGACTTCAAGGACAACGGGTATCGTCCCCGTCGCACTGCTTCCATATACATACTGTTCATACCAGGTTTGAAAGTCCCCGCAGCCCTGATACAGATATGGAGTTTCCACAGTGGTCGCAGCCTTTCTTTCAATGGTGCGCGATATTCCCTTGCCGCTGCGCCCGAAATCAACGCTTATGTTGCGCATGCCGCCATAAGTGGAAGACTGTGCGGGTTGGTTTTTTCCGCCGCCGCAGCCTGCAATGAAATAAAGTAGTGTGAAAAGCGCGGCAAATTTTATAATTTCTGCTTTCTTGAGTGTTTTCATTTTATATCTCCTTATTTTGACGCTGAATATGCTGAGTGTTGTGATTTGTTATGATCAGCGAAAATCATAGATAATCAGTGTAATCAACGCCTCTGATTTATGTTTAATAAGATAGGGTTCCATTTATGCCGCCGGTGCCTGGTTCAAACTCCGTGCTTTCTATAATTTCTATAACGCTCTGGTTCTGGACAGTCGTCTGATCAACATTCTGGTCAACAACTTCATCAGCGATTTCAACATCCGCTGGTTTTTCTTCCTCCCTTGCAGGCGGCGCAGCAGCCTCCACAATCTCAGCGGCGACTTCTTCGCACTCGGTATTTACCGCTTCAAGTCCTTCCATTTTTTCAGGCGGTATCGCCTCAGGCAGGGATGGCGGCATACCTATCTCAATCGCCACCATCATGCCCTCGGTTACTTCAATCTCCTGTCCGCCTGCCTCAACCACGATTGTGCCTTCAACAACTGCTATATTAGAAGGTGTAACATCAAAGGCGGTGCCGCGCACGCCTGCGAGTGCGGTCGGTGTTTTGATCTTGAACGAGGAATCCGAACTTTTCAGTTTCGCTACTCTTGCGAAAAGATTGCCAGATGCAAGGGTGAGATTTGATGAGGTTTTTTTCTCGTCTTCCTGGAGACTCTCAATTTTCATTGCCGTCAGGGGGAGAATTTTTACGATATTCCCCTTGCTCCAGGTAAGAAACGCCTCCGAGTTCTCACCTGCTTTTATCTCGGCGCCCTCGCCTACCTTCATACCATCAGTCGCCGCCTTCCATTGCATATCAGCCATTATCTTCACCTGCACATCGCCCTTGATTTTGGAGATCGTTGCCTTGATCGCAGCGCAATGGATGGTGCCGGCGGTTGCTGCAATAAAAATAACTGCAATCGCGCTTATTGAAATTCTTTTTAACATTGTTCGCCTCCTGTTTTTGTAGGGGTTTGATTCATCAAATCCTGTTTTATCAGGCACAATGAATTGTGCCCCTACAATTACTGTTTTATTGTTCTATAGTAACTGAGCCTGACGATGTTATCGTCATAAGCGGCTCCGGAATAGATATTGTCAATAAACAGGTATCCGAAAGAAATTCTGTCAAGTTTGGTTATATTGAAATTAAGGTCAAGAGAATACTGGTTCGTAAACTGCTCGCTGTTGTTGAGACCGTAAACATACTGGTATGCGACAGCGTAATCAGATTTCTTTGAAAACTTATCTTTAACGGTAAATTTTTCAGCGATGGTCCTGCCGTAACTGAAATCGGTGCCGGTGCTGTAAGTGGTGAGAATAGAGTAACTGGGGGCGGACATTGTATTCGGGTTGATCGTATAGTTTGCAGCGATTGAGAACCTGTCTGTGTCGCTGGAGGGGACGACATTCCGCTCGGGGTTGCTCGTATAGGAATAGGAATAGTTCATTGATAAATGCTTTGAGTGTTTTTTCGTAACGCTTATGCCGCCGATGTTACCCGCGGTTTCGCCGTCGTCAAGGCTGAGTTTATTGATGTAAAAGATATTACCGAAGACATCCTCATCAAGTTTCCTGAACAGAGAAAGCATCGTGTAAGCATAGGTTTCGCCGCTCACATCCCTGATTGAAGATGGGGTGTCGGAATGTCCCTCAAAGCGCTCCATCAGTGTGAATACAACTGGTCCGGGCTTTGCAGCGCTCAAAGTTGACGAGAGCACCAGGATCACAAAACATAAAAACATCCGCCTCATCATCGCTCTCATAAATTTTTCCTCCATTTGATTTTTTTGTGGATTTGTAAACAAAAATTTTGTTTAATAATATTGTATTTTTCTGTTTTTGTCAACTATTTTCAATTTCTCGTAATTCAATGAACACGAAAAAATTAATAATAGAAATCTTTGTTCGTATGTGTTAATCTTGAGGCTTATAATACCTTATTATATGAGATCACGGAAACTCCAGATATTGTGCGCCTTCGTTGTTGCGTTAAGTGCGATGCTGATTTTCTCAAACGCAATGAACAACGGATTTGTCTGGGATGATGATGAGACATTGCCCTTCGCCGCTGGAATTGAGCGCGTGCCTTCGTGGAGGCAGATTTTTTTGTCGCCTGTGGATCGCCTTTACCGCCCGCTGCGAACGCTTTCGCTCATCGCTGACTATTACGCCGGCGGCGGGGGCGCTTCTGCATACCATTTAACCAATATTCTGCTCCATTCATCAAACTCTGTTCTCGTTTTTATGCTTGTGATCCAGTTGTCGTCAAGCATTCACATTGCGCTGTTTTCGTCTCTATTGTTTGCCGTGCATCCCCTTCATGTTGAGACGGTATCCTGGATTTCTGGCGGACGCGCTGACCTGCTTTCGTGCTTTTTTGGTCTGCTCGCTATTGTCTTTTATATGCTGGTGCGGGAAAAAGTTTTTTCTCGCAAAGACGCAAAGCACGCAAAGAAAATTCTTTACATGTTTTCCCTGATAAGTTTCTGCCTGGCACTGTTGTCAAAGGAAAATGCGGCAGTCATTCCAGTGCTTCTGCTGTGTCTTACGCCGTTTCAGAAAATGGATCGCTTCATAAGAAAAAGTGCAATAACAATAGTGCCATTTTTTATTGTGCTGGTTTTGTATGTATGGCTGCGCACTTCGGCGATTGCCGAAACGCAACAGATGTTCGGTTACCACGGCGGCAGTCTCCGCACCACACTGATCACAATGAGCACCGTCGTGGTTTCATACATCACGGATGCGCTCATGCCTGTGCGCCTGTGCCCTCTTTATACCGTAAAAATCCAACAAGGTTTCTCTATCTCTGTTATCCTCGCTGTCGCCTTGATTATTGCATTGACAATGGCAATCTTTACGGCGCTTTTCAGAGGAAAATTGTGGGGCTTCGGGATCGCCTGGTTCGTTATCTGCATTCTGCCTGTGTCAAATATCATTCCGATCAACGCACTCAAGGCGGACAGGTTTATGTATTTTCCATCAATTGGAATTTTCATCATAATAAGTTGCTTTCTACACCGGGTGCTGCTCGGCACAAACGGCGTGAGGGAAAACAAGCCGGCTTATGCAACGGCGTTTTTCGCTCTGACGGCTGCTTGCGTCATACTGCTGGCAGCCCTGACTGTCCGCACAATTCCGATATGGAAAAACAATTATTCATTATGGACACACACAACACATTGCGCTCCCGACTCGTGGATCGCATTTAACAACCTCGGTACCGAGAGTTACAGCCGCGGCGACAGCAATGGAGCGATCACTGCCCTGAAAAAAGCGGCGCAACTCAACCCCAACAGAGAAATCATCTATAATAACCTTGCCGACATTTATGGAGTCACGGGGAATTACAGCCTTGCACTGGAGAACCTTGAAATAAGCGCGGGGCTGAATCCGGACAATGCAGAAACATATTACAAGATGGGTTTCGCTCTGGAAAAATCAGGAAAATTTCAGGAAGCACAAAAAAATTATGAGATCGCACTCGCAAAATCCGGTGATAATAACAAATTGCGTGCCGCATCGCAAAATGCCATTCGCCATCTTAATGAATCTCGCAAAATTGATTGACAATTTTTGGGGCGAACGCCGTTCGCCCCTACATTGGGCAAGGCATGCCGCCGCCGACTACAATAAAAATCAGCGATAAAAGAATTCAATGCCAATTCAAAACTCAAAACTCAATATTCAAAATTCTGCACCGTTCCTTATCTTGCTCCTTGTCCTTCTTGATCCGATACTCACCATTATTTTTATTCCGCTATGCGACAGTTTTATTCCGCCTAAAATCTTCGCTCTGCACATCGGGCTGTCTGTGATCGCCCTGATCTGGATAATCCATATCATCCGCGCCGAAGAAATACATATTTGCCGCTCACCGCTTCTTATACCTGTTATTTCATACTTCGCTGTGCATATAATTTCAGCCTTTAATGCGAGCAGCGGTTATTTGAGCCTGCGCCAGTTAGAGGTCTTTCTTCCATACTTCCTCATTTTTCTTTTTGCATTGACTTATGTCAACACTGAAAATGCAGCCCGCACACTTCTGCGGGGCATCGTGCTGATGGGATGCCTTTTTTCAATCCATGGGATATTCCAGTTTGCAGGGCTTGATTTTCTCGGCAGGCAGAGCCGATATTACAACAGTGCGGATGTTTACCTTCGGACTTATTCCACCTTCGGCAATCCTGACCTGCTTGCCGAATATTTATCAGTCGCACTGATGCCGGCGGCGGGGCTTCTCTTTTCCGAGAAAAACCGCCGATGGCAGGCATTTCATCTTGTAGCAACAGCAGCCATCGCCATCTGCATCTTACTCACTAAATCGCGCGGCGCCGCTGTCTCTGCGGCTGTCGGATTTATGATTCTATCAATATTAATATCGCACCAGAAATCCAGCATATTCAGGCGGCTTCTTATCGCCGCGGGCATCTGCATACTAACAGCAACAATTATTCTCTCGCTCACACTCACAAAAGGGGTCAAATCTGAATCCGTCATTTACCGCATAATCACCTGGAGAATCGCCGCGCAGATGATTTTAGAGCACCCCATCGCTGGGATCGGCACGGGTAATTTCCATTACCTCTATCTCAACTACCAGCGCGAGTTCTTCAAAAATCCTGACAACCTGCGCTATGCACATCTCGTGAACAATGAAAAACCACGCCATCTCCACAACGAATACCTCCAGACGGCTGTAGAGACGGGCGTTCCCGGGCTGGCGGCATTTCTTTTAGTCCTGATTGTTTTTTTATGGCACTCAGTAAAACTGCTGATGCGGCACAGAGAAAACTCCCTTCTGATAATAGCCTTCTGCGCTGCGCTCGTTTTCTGGCTTGAGATGGGCGTCGGCGTCGGGCTGCATATCCCGCCGAGCGGCGCCCTATTCTGGCTTATGCTGGGAATGATGTCCTCAGGCATCGGACACGGCAGAATCCTGATGCGAAAATTATCTTTCACTCATCCGCGTGTAAAATGGGAAATCGCAGCAACCGCATTTATCCTTATCGCCTTTTTTCTTGTCCATTCGGTTCGGCAGATTGAGGCGAACATGCTTCTCGCCAAAGGCAAGGAATTGATCGCGGCGGAAAAGGCAGCAGAGGCGATCCCGGTTTTTGATCGGGCGTTGCGGCTTGATCCCGGACGCGGCGAAATCCATTTCCAGCGCGGTGCGGCTTTTCTTATGATCGGGAATTATGAACAAGCCATCACCGAGTTTTACAGGGCGAAAAAAAGCAGCAATGACCCGAATCTGCATTTCAATTCAGCGCTCGCGCTCTTTCAGGTAAAGCAATATGATGAGGCGATTAAGGAACTGAAAATAATGGAAGAAATGATCCCTGCGCATCCGCAGCCGAAAATTACGATGTCCATTTTTCTGCGCTATCTGGGAAGAGAAGAGGAAGCAAAACAGAAAATACTTGAGGCAAAAGAACTGCAAAAAAGTAATTGGTAATCAGTGATTAATGGTAAATAAAAATGTTAATTGATGAAATTCTTTTTTATTTTAATCCAACGGCTTTGAAACAGATTTTAATTTTTTTACTCATGAATTTTCCAATACTCGGGGCAGCAATAACAGCGGTGAGGACTTTCTTTGCCGAACGAGACGCAATGGATAAAATCATAATCGGCGCGGTGCTTTTTTACGCGGGGATAATTGTTTCCACCGCCGCCGCAGGCTTCGCTCGTGCAATCACGCCGGCAATCCTCATAAAGGCTGGCTTTTTTCTCTTTTTCATAAGTCTTTTCTGCGCACTTAAATTCTCATCCAAAAAATTAACACTGAAAAAAAATCAAACAGATAATCGTACTCTGCAATCCGATGTGTGCCACCCCCAAACGAGTTTGGGGGTGCCGCATCTGCGCTCCGCATTGGGCACAATGAATTGTGCCCCTACAATCCTGCTCTCCATAGCAATCACAAGTTTTGCACTGCTTGTTACTTTCCTCTGGTCATCGGCGGCGCCGCCACCACCGTGGGACGCTTTCGTTTATCATCTGACCTTCCCTGCGCGATGGATTCAGGAAAAAGAGATATTCCTCGTAACAGTCCCCTTCGGCGATCAGGCGGGCACTTACTTTCCATCAAACACCGAACTTTTTTACCTGTGGCTTATGCTGCCTTTTCGCGAGGAATTCCTCACCACAATCGGGCAGTTCCTTTTCCTGCTCCTGCTCGGTGGGCTCATCTATAAGATTGCAGAAACGGGCGGCGTCAGGAGCGAAAACGCCGTCGCCGCAGCGCTGATTACGACCGTCATTCCCGAAATGCTTCACCAGGCAACGGCTTCGGAAGTAGATGTTGTTTTCGCCGCGCTCTTTGTTGCAACCGTGTATTTTCAGATTCGGTGCTGGCGTGAAAAATACAGACCGCATTTTTTTATCCTCGCATCGCTCTCGTTCGGACTTTTCATCGGCACAAAGTATATCGCACTGACATTCGGAGCATTGCTGCTGCCATTTTTTTTATATTCTATAATCCGTTCCCGTAGGAGCGTCAGATACTCATTTTTATTTTTGTGCATTATTGCCGCATCAGGCGGCTTCTGGTATATCCGCAACTGGCTCGTAACCGGTAATCCGGTTTTCCCGCTCACGGTTTCTATAGCGGGGGCTGAGATTTTTCCTGGCGGTTACATGCGCTCTACAATGCTGAATTCAGTTTTTCACGCCACAAGTTACAGGGAATTTCTCCCACTCATGCGTAAAGTGGCTGGCATTCCTTTTTTGATTGCATTGTGCATTTACTTCCCGTTTGGCGTTCGTTCAATCCTGCGCCTCAGAAGTGCGCGATTTGCTTCCGTTTATCCTGTTGCACTTCCGTCTATTATGCTTGTCATCTACTGGTTCGCAATTCCTTATAATCGTGAATGGCGTTTCACCTTTGCGATTTTTGCGCTTTTTTCTCTCTTCTTCGCATACGCAATGGAAGGTGAAGATATTTCATCAGAAGAAGTAGGGGCAAGGCATGCCTTGCCCCTACGGCATTATATTCGCACTATTTTGAAAATACTTTTCCCAATTGTTTTAGTTCTTGTCCTGATACTCAACCAGTTTTTTACAAGCGCGATGAAACCCATCTATGAATCAATTTTCACGCGCACATCGCAGTCGGTTCTCGCAGGAATGCGAACGCCGATGTGGGCTGCGCTTGCGGGTAGTATGTTTTTTCTTTGCGGCACAGGGATTTCAGTTTTAGGAAAAAAGAAAACGAAGATAACAGGTTTACTTTTCGCCATACCCTTCCTCTGCCTGATTTTCCTTCTCACATCACTCATCAAACAGTATCCGCAATACAAGTATCAATATTACACGGGTTTCCCAATCGGCGAAGCCTGGCATGCCTTCAATAGAAATGTAACCGAGCCGGTTACTGTGGCATACACTGGCAGCGACCTTTCTTATGGCTTGTTCGGATTGGGGTTGAAAAACAGGGTTGTGTATGTGAGCGTTGACAGATATGCGGAGTGGAAATTTCATGATTATGTGAAAATCCACAAAGTGGTGGGTGATTATTCCGTGCCGACTTCGGACAGGATAAACTTTCACCGCCTCGGCGCCGATTACAATGACTGGCTGCGCAACCTTGAAGACGCAGACACTGATTACCTCTTTGTAACTGTTCTGCACCAGACCGACCGACCGCATATCCCGCATGACAGCCGCGGCTTCCCTGTAGAACGCATCTGGGCAGAGCAACACCCCGAAACCTTCCAGAAAGTTTACGAAAATCCCACTACGGCGATTTATAGAATATCATATCAAAAGTAACATGATGATTTAGCAAGTTATTTCTTTATAGGGAAATTTCAAAGAGCGGTGGGTTTGTCGTAACAGCGTATTTTTTAGATAAAAAGCCAAAAGGAGAATTGATATGGCGACAAGATTAAAAACAAGGGATGATCTAATAAAAAATTGCCTGACCATCGCATCAGACTTTGTTAAACTACCGCTTGAGCATTTATGGATTGATTATGATAAAGAAGCAGATGTTTTATATTTAAGTTTCAGAAAACCGCAGCGAGCCACTACTACCATTGAGGTTGATGATGTCTTGATACGAAAAGATGGAAATAAAGTTGTTGGTGTAACAATATTGAATGCGAGTTCAAGATGATCGGGGTCAAGATGCCTGGATTATTCATACTCATTTAATCGTATTGAAGTCGCTTTCATTCACGGCGGCATGTCACCGAATAACAAGCGGTGTCGTGCCATCGCACTCTAAAACAATCTACGGGCAAACGCACCATACATCTTATTTAAGGTCTTTTAGTAAACACCTTTTACCGCTATATTATTAGTTAGAGGTGATTCTTCCGTTGAAATGAAAAACGCAGCGCCAATTATTACATTACTCAGTGACTTCGGCGATACTGACGGATATGTCGGGAGTATGAAGGGTGTTATCCATTCCATACTGCCGCAGGCACGGGTCGTAGATATATCGCACCACATCTCGCCCTTTCACACACTCTCCGCTGCGTATGTCCTGAAGACATACTACCGTTATTTCCCACCCGGCACGGTGCATGTTGTGGTGGTTGATCCGGGTGTCGGCGGCACAAGAAGAGATGTCGTAGTGAAAGCGGACGGATACTATTTTATCGCCCCTGACAACGGCGTTTTATCCTACATAACAGGAGAGAACGGGAATTACCGTGCAAGGGAAATAAAAAATAAAAAATACACTGCGGACGAAATCAGCGCCACATTTCATGGTCGCGATGTCTTTGCACCGGCTGCGGCGCACCTTGCCGGCGGGGTCAAAATTCAGGAATTCGGACCGCCTGCAAAACAACTTCTCGTCCTGAGCGATATCCGTCCCGACATCACGCTTCAAAGGGTAAACGGAAAGATCATTCACATAGATCATTTCGGCAACCTGATCACTAACATCACCAGTGAACATCTCGTCGGCTTTGATAAAAAATCTGTTGTCGTGCACACCTCGGGGCGAACGGCGATCGGGCTGTCTGACACATACTGTCAGGGCAAGCGGGGCGACATCATCATCTATTTCGGCAGCAGCGGTCATCTTGAAATAGGCACCGTCGAGGACAGCGCCTCGTTCTTGTT
>JBFMBQ010000460.1:0-5348 GCA_040755115.1 bacterium | reverse complement strand
ACCTCGGCGAACTTAATACCGACAGCACTTACTCTATAAATCTCAAAGCCGGCTGGAACCTCATAGGTAATCCATTCATCACATCAATTACTTGGGACGACACACATGTGCAGTTTTCAGTGGACGGCACAACCTTTATCACGCTGTCCGCTGCAACCGCCAGCGGATTGATAAGAGATGTCAGAACTTATTCAAATATGATGTATCTGTCGGTAATCAGCGGCGCTGCACTTACGCCGGGCAATGGCTTCTGGATAAAAGTATCTTCCCCATCAACGATAAAATTCAACAGGTAGTTAATCCCGAATAACCACATTTTTACATTTATCTTTTTTCCTTCATAAGCGGATCAAGCGCATCCCGCAGACCATCGCCGAGGAAGTTCAATGCAAACAATGTAACTGCAATGGCGATGCCTGGGAAGAAAATCTGCCACGGATATACGGTAATTGAAGCGATGCCTTCATTAGCAAGCGAGCCCCAACTTGACATAGGCGGCTGCACGCCGAGTCCTAAAAAACTGAGAAACGCCTCCTCAAGCATTACAGCCGGAATTGTCAGAGTAAAGTAAACTATTACCGGACCGAGCAGGTTCGGGATGATGTGGACGAAAAGTATGCGCGGCGTTGCGGCGCCGCTCGTGCGAGCGGCTGTTATGAATTCTTTCGCCTTGATGGAAAGCGTCTGCCCGCGTGCGATACGCGACATCGTGAGCCATTGAACAGCCCCAAGGGCTATGAAAAGATTGATGATGCTGCGTCCGGCGATAACAACAAGAATGATGACAAAGAACATAAAGGGAAGACCGTAAAGTATGTCCACGATGCGCATCATAATATTATCGGTTCTGCCACCCAAAAAACCCGAAAGCGAACCATAAGTTACCCCGATGACAAGACTCACCACAGTTGCGCACAACCCCACTGCAAGGGAAATGCGCCCGCCGATCATCACGCGTGTGAAAAGGTCGCGCCCCAAGCCGTCGGTGCCCATCCAGTGCAGACGCGAGGGCGGCATATTCTGCATCGGCAGATTTATTTCGTCAAAACTGTATCGTGAAACAACAGGAACGATAATAGAAGCGAGCACCATAACAATAAGAATAAACGCCCCTGCCATCGCCATTCGGTTGCGGCGCAGACGCTTGAAGGCATCGCTCCACAAACTTGTGCCTTTTAATATCTCACTGTTTTTCATTTTTAGGCGTCTTATTCATAAAATTTAAGGTTTCACGGTAGCCTTTTACTGCCGTTGTGCCCATGCCTGTAACGGAGATGGCGCCTGCTGCGCTGGCAAAGAGCGCGGTTTTTTCAAGACCCCACCCTCGCAGAACCCCAAGCAGAAACGCACCCGTGTAGGCATCCCCTGCCCCAGTTGTATCCACAGATTTGACTTTGAACGCCGGCACCGTTATTTCTGCGTCTTGTGTGAACACGCAACTGCCCGCAATGCCCCTTTTTATCACAACCGTTCTAACACCGTAACTCAGAATGAAATCAGCCATTCGGCGTAGATTTCGCCTGCCGGTGATCATTTTTGCTTCTCCTTCGTTGGCGAAAAAAATATCGGTCAGCGGCAATGAAGGCTCAATAAACTTGAGCCAGCAACCTCGTGGGTCCCACACGGTATCAATTGATGTGCTTAAACCCGCCCTGCGAGCGTTTTTTAGAATGGAGCGCATATTTTGCCCTTCAAGCCGCGGATTCAGGTATATGCCCGCAAGGTGAAGATGTTTTGCCGATGTGAACCGATCAAGTCTGAAATCTGATGCCATCAATTCAGCGTTTGCGCCGAAACGGTGCAGGAAGGAGCGCTCGCCATCAGAAGAAACCATAACATTTGTAATTGAAGTTGGTATGTGGTGGTCGGTAATCAATGCAGTGCAGTCAATTTTTTCATTTTCAAGCGCACGGCGCAGGAAATAGCCGAATTCGTCGTTTCCAACGCGCCCTATTAATGCCACTTGCAGCCCGAGCCGCGCCATCGCTGACGCCGTATTTGCAGCGCAGCCGCCGACGCTGAGCGAGACATCAGAGACAAGTGTCAACTGCCCGCGCGGCGGCAGTTTCTCCACCGGCTTCACTATGACATCGGCAATGACGATGCCGCCGATTATGATTTCAGCGCCCGTTGTCGGCTTCATCTTTGTGCCAGGCAAATATTATAAAATTCCCCTCGCCGTCCGCAACTTTCCTTTCGTCATGTCCATCCTGCGACATCCGCCAGATTTCAGGTTTCTGCCTTTTAGCGCTCGGACGGCGCGCAAAATATATGACCTCGCCATCCGGCGACCACTCGGCGCTGGTGCCGTCTTCTGTAAGCAGAACGCGGTCGCCCGTTGCAACCGATATTTTCCATATTCCCATTGACGCCCCTTCCGGCGTGCGTGAGTGGCAGATTATGTGTTTCCCGTCAGGTGCCCAGCGCGGGTTCTCATCGCTGAAGCCTTCAACAGTCAGTGAGGTGCGCGTTGATTTTCCCGCAGGCGCGGTAAAAATGCCCATGCCTGTCTCGCCATTTTGAAGCGCAGTGAGCAGCAAGGTCTTGCCGTCAGGCGACCATTCCTCAACGCGCGCCCCTTTGAGCATTCGCAATATCTTCCCCGTTGAAGTCTCAATTATAAGCGAATCACCTGTGGTTCTGCCTGCAAGCGGGACGCGCTGGATTGCAATATGCCTCCCCTTCGGTGAAAAACAAAGCGGTATGTGAATATATCCTTCTATCTGGGGAATATCAACCTTGCGAATCTCCGCCTTTTCCTTCAGTTCAACGATGAAAACGCCGGCATCGTATTCTGGCATGCCTAACATGCGGAAATTCACCCTGTTGAAAGCAAGGTAGGCGCCGCCAGGTGAAACCACAGGGTTCAGGTCTGAATTGTCTTTTGGCGGAACGACGAGCCCTTTTTCATCCCCTTCAGGCAGCGGCGCCTGCACAAGTGTGAAAAGCACATAACCTTCGCGCGTCTCATCCGCCTTCTTCTGATAAATAAGCGACCTCGCGTGTGCCGAATAAACGAAAGTCCCAATGATGTCTTTACTGCTTACGATCTTGACTGGTGGTTTTGATTCCGCCTGTAACCACAGATGCGAGGTCTCGTTTTTTACATCGGCTAACATAAAAACCATCGCCTCGCCGGCAGGCAGGATGTGTTTTGTGTGCGAGGCAGCGGAAGTTAAATTGTCAAATATAAATAAAAAAATAAGGAATAAAACAAAACCAATTATTTTGTGCATTAGTCGTTGAGCAAGCAGCAGGTTAAAGACATTTCTTGATCTGAACCTGCATTGTTAATTTTATTAAGTTTCGTGATTTTTCGCTACTTGTTTTATCATCTCCCGACAGCCGTATTTGAAGATAAACGGTTGAATGAAAGGAATATCGTTTTCATATTCATCCATCAATGCTTTCAGAACACCTTTCTCAGAGCCAATTATTTGGAGCAGTTCTGCGATGTGATTGAAGAAGGAATCGGTAACTTTCAGCGAGCGTTCAAGGTATCGGCGCGCCTGTTCACCCTTGAAGAAACCGACATGTGCGAGACAAAGGAAGTGGGGTTCAAGATTCAGCATGCGCTGCATATTTTTTTTGTAAAGCGCAAGGTCATAAAAGGCTGTGGGCCAAATCCTGCCTGATGGAAACGGCACGCCACAGGCATCGGAAACGAATAGCGTCTTTGTCGGCTGATGAAAGAGCGAAATACTGCACTCTGTATGCCCCGGAGTTTCAAGAACTTGCAATTTGCCGGCATCATCAAGCGGCACTCCATCGCCTTCGCGCAGAATTATATCCAGTCCGAGCGGATAGAAAATAACTGCCTCGTCCACATCCTGATAAACCATTTTCAGCATCGGATTGGAGTTAATTTTTTCCATGGTTTCCACATAGGTGATCGTGGTATCGGGATCGCGCATTATCTTATCAGTATGAGCGGAGGCGGCGAGTTGCGCTGTTGGAAACATTTCTTTAAGGCGCACCGCACCGCCGATGTGATCAAAATGTGAATGAAGTCCTATAAGGTAAGCAGGCTCAAACCTGCCCAGATGTTTCTGCGCTGCCTTGACAAGATGCGGGACGATCTGGCTGATACCCAGTTCAATCAGCGTCTGCCGCTCACCGTCGGTAATATAAAAACTGAAGATAGGACCGCCGAGGTAATAAAATTTATCTGCGATATGTTTGAATTCCATTTAATACAAAATATTTTTATGACGCAGATTCACGCAGATTCACGCAGATTTTCACAGATTTCTGAAGATCAGAACCACGGCGGCGATTGCGGCTGGACGGAGGATGAATTCTATGATCAGAAAGGTAAGAATTGGCGAGAAATCAACAGGCAAAGTGCGCGGATCAAGACCGACAAGCCTGAAAACTGAAAATGATATTTCGCGCGAAAGGTTGAGCAGCGGCTCGGTAACAAAATAGATTAAATTGATTACGGGAAACCGCCTGTCGTGAGGCACCCAGGACAGAAAAACACGCACTATCAAAATAAACTCATACATCCTGAAAGTATTATTTATATAAAATATGATGTTTTGCATTGTTTTATTCGTGTCCTTCGCGGTTTATTCTTATTTTAAGGTCCGCTCAATAAGGTCTTTCAGTTTCTGAAAATCCTCTTTAAGGTCTTTCAACATCGCCGCCCTGTGCAATGTCGCCGCCGGGTGATAGATCGGCATAAGGATCATGCCCTTCCAGCGGATACTTTCACCGTGCAACTTGGTAATTGACACATCGTGCCGATATAGTGCCTGAAAAGCAATCCTGCCGAGCGAGCAAACGATCTGCGGTTGAATGAATGCGATCTGCGCCATAAGATAATCGCGGCAGTTGAGCATTTCATCCGGCAAGGGGTCGCGGTTGCCGGGCGGACGGCATTTGATCACATTCGTGATGTAAACTTCTTCGCGGCTCATTCCAATCTCTTCAATGAGTTGCGTCAGGAGTTTGCCAGCCCGCCCAACGAAAGGACGCCCCTGCGCATCTTCATCCTGACCCGGCGCCTCGCCTATGAACATCACCTTAGCCGCGGCAGAACCCTCGCCGAAAACAGCGTTCGTCCGTGTCGCCGATATTTCACACTTCTTGCAGTCTTTCACCTGCTCACGCAACTCGTTGAATATGTCCATTGATTTCATCTTGATAGTTAATTTTAAGCGATTGATATGAACTGTTAAAGTGTTGACAAAAATTTAATGTTGATTCCAGCGCAAATAATTTTTAAACTGCTTGAACGACTTAAACTGTTAAACTTTTCACCCTTTTCTCCCCTCGTGTAGGGGCGACCGGCCGGTCGCCCCTACATCTATGTATATCCGCGTTCATCTATGGTTCATTAAAAT
>JBFMBQ010000459.1:0-6679 GCA_040755115.1 bacterium | reverse complement strand
CCGACGCACCATTGAAAAAATGCACTTTGTTATGGGAACCGAGGGCGTCCCTTATGACCACAATGACCGCTTCGTTTACGGTGTGCTGGACATTATCCTCAGCGGCGGCATGAGTTCACGACTTTTTCAGGAAGTGCGCGAAAAACGCGGACTCGTTTACGATATCGGCACTGAAAATGTCCACTACCGCGATACCGGCATCTTCAGCCTCAGCGCCAGCACCCGACCGGCTAACTTTGAAGAGGTCCTGAAAGTTACTGCTGCCGAACTGAAAAAGATAAAGGAAGGACAGGTCAGCGAGGACGAAATAACGCGTGTCAAGAACCAGTTGCGCGCCTCCATCGCGATGAGCCTTGAGAGCGTATCAAGCCGCATGATGAAAATCGCCCGCTCCGAGATATATTACGGGCGCGACATCCCCGATGAGGAAATCATGGAAATGGTAAGGGATGTTGCCATTGATGACATTGTGCGCATCGCAAATGAAATTTTTTCTTCCGATCGCTTTATGTTCACAACTCTCGGCCCCATGCCGGAAGGTGACGGCGACCGCATCACCAACGGTTTCAACGAAATTATTCGCACGCTCTGAAAATTAGTGGTGTGCCACCCCCAAACTTGTTTGGGGGTGCAACTGCCTCATTCACAATTCATATTCCATAAATCTTTCATATTGTTTAGAATTATAAAAATGAAAAAACACCGGGCGCTGTGGGCTGTTATCTGCCTTGTTGCTCTGCTTTCAGCGGCTTACACCGCCCTGCGGGTCTTTCTGCTCACGCCGGCGCTTGCCGAAAAAATACGATCTCAAATCATTCAATCCGCACAAAATTCCCTCAATGAACCCCTCCAGATAGAAAAACTATCATTTGATTTCATAGGAATGGCAAGAATAAAAAACATCAAAATCGGGACAAAACCGCAAGGGATTTTTAATGCCCCCAAGGCAACAGTCCATCTCAACTATGCAAATTTGATCGCTCACCCCCGCGCTCCGATACTTGTAGTTAAAAACATAACACTATCTAATCCAGAGATAAATCTGATCAGGGATGAAAAGGGAAAATGGAATTTCCACAATCTACTGAAACCGCCTAAGCCCGGCGTGAAGGTGCACAGACCAACTTTCCCGCTTCGTATAAACAGAGGGCATATCACTTTCACCGATCAATACAAACACACAAAGACCAGTCCTGAAAAAATTTCCCTCAAAGATGTCAATGGGAAGATTTTTATCAACGGTGAGCGGGGAAATTATTCACTCAAATTACAGACCAGTTCAAGTTTCGCCAGCAACCTTCTCGTTGAGGGAAACTTCAGCGACTCATCAAGATGGAAACTGAAAATCAAGGCGGCGGAACTTTCGCTCGCCGAAATACAAAAATCACTGTCAATTGATGGATTGCGTGTTTCAGGTTTCGCACGGAACCTTGAACTGAACTTATCGCCCGCACACCGCGGCGGCATCAACGGCTTGCCCGCCATTGACGGCACTGTTGAATTGAAAACCGTTTCCGTTGCTTCAAAAAAACTTCTACGACCACTGCATGAAATTGATGGAAAAATCAAAATCGCCCGAAAAGTGTTTAGGCTTGACGACATCTGCGGAGAGGCAAACGGCGGCAACTTCTGCGTCTCGGGCGCTGTCTTTGCCGATAAAAACGGAAAAATCGCACTCCACGGCAACCTTTCAAACATATCTCTAACTTCACTACAAACCGATAACAGGAAAAACAACCGGTCTGAATCAATAAGAGGCACGATAGGCGGTGAATTTTTCGCGGAGGGCGATCTTTCAAACCCGACTGTCCTTTTTGAATTTCAGGGAAAACAACTCGGTATAAGAAAAAACGCATTTGATTCAGGGAATGGAACTATCATCTACCGCGATAACACCTTTGACATCCGCCGCACAGTCTTCCGCCGCGGCGACGGATGGGGCAAGATAGAAGGAACCATCAGTTTCGCCGAAGACAACCAGTGGAGCGCATCACTGGCTGCAAAACTTGAAGGAATTGAAACACATAATCTAATTCAGGAACTGGGCGCTGAATCCCAAGGCGCAATCGGCGGTGTCTTCTCAGGCACGGTTCTTATAAGTAAAGAATATACAGAACCATACTTGATAATGGGCACAATCAGTGGAGAACGAATTATCGTCCCGTCCTTTCCCGAATCATTGTCATCGCTCATCAGTTTTCAGTCTAAAGGCAACGAATTAAGGATACAAAACCTCGTTTTGAAAGGCAAAGAGGAATATCTTGCAGCGCATGGAGAAATCTCATCAGATGGCACTCTGGCAATAAACATAGACCGCTGCGGGGGAAATGCAGGGCAGTTTTTGGGAATGATTGACAGGCAGTTGCTGCCGGCGGCGGGCAAAATTGAAATTACTGGGAAAGTCGGCGGAACACTTAAAGAACCGCATGGCGAATTTGATATTAACGGGCGCGGGCTGGGCTACAGAACGATAGAGCGCGGGAGTTTGCGCGGCAAGGTGCGCCTGGAGGGGAAAAAGGTTACGGCAGAGCGGATGAGACTGATCACGACCGCCGGCAGCGCGGAAGCATCCGGTGCAATCGCAACCGACGGTTCAACGGGCGAACTTGAGGTCTCAGCAAAGGGAATTCTGCTTCAAAATATTGCGGCAATACTTGAAGATACTATGACCACTCCGATTGCTTTGCAAGGTCTGCACGGCGAAGCCGAGGGGGACTTCAGGATTCACCTGACATCGGGAGTATGGGAAACATCTGGGGCAGTCAACGGCAGAAATCTTGAGATACAGAATGAAAAGATTGACAGTTTTTCGGCGGAGTTCTTTTATGATCGTGCTTTGAACATTACAAACGGTTCGGCGCAGATGGGGCGTTCTCGTGTCGCCTTTTCAGGGATGATTTCAACTGAGGAACTTGCAGTTGAATTCAATTCAAAGGCATTTGATTTAAGTGCCATAAAACTTGCCGACAGATATTCATTCGGGGGCGATGCACGCCTTTCAGGCACGATTACAGGCACAATGAGATCACCACTGTTGATTGTCGAGATAACGAGTGCGGACTTAAATTTCCGTAAGATTGCGCTTTCCGTGGGAAGGGGACACATTGAGTATAAAGATGGCGTCTTTTTACTTGAAGAGACGAATTTTTTGCGCGGGAATGAGAAATATACAATTTGGGGCGGGTATGACCTCGCCACACGCAGTGCTGACATGCATCTTCTCTTTGAGGAGGCGACCACAGATACACTACAGAAAATAATCAACACCACGCTTCCCGGAGGAACGGAAGGAAAAATCTCAGGTGAATTGCGCCTGATAGGCGTTCAGGACGAACTTGCAGGCACGATTCAGATGCGAAGTAAACAGTTGACTTTTGGAAACTACCCCCTGACACTCCTGGAAATGGAAGGCAGATTCCGCGGCTCGCTCGTAACAATTGAACACTTCTACGCACATAACGATGTATCCCAGATTCAGGCAAGCGGCATGATTGACCTTGAACGCACTACCGAATCAATGTTCAACCTTGAGGCAACAGGCATAGAATTGGAGACAATCTCACAGATGGGCTATCTCCCCATTCCGATGAAAGGACTTGCCGATGTCTATGTGAACATCACAGGCGAAAAAGGCGAAATGTTAGGTTCCGTTGAAGCATACTCTCCGGTTGTGGCAGACCTGCACTTTGACCGCATGCGAGGGCTTTTCCACTATGTTGATTACATCCTGACATTGAATAATTTCCAGTTCCTCACAGGGGACACCTCGCTCGCTGTGTCTTCCATCATTCCCTTCCGTGAAAAAGAAAAGGGAAACTTTCAGATGCTCATAAAAGGTGAAAAACTGCCGCTCGCACTTATTAATGACAGAATCGCATATTCAGGCATTCAACTGGAGGGCACGGCGACACTCCACGATGTTATGGTTAAAGGCGACTATAAGCAGCCTGCCTACTATGGCACTGTGGAATTTGTTGACGGCGGCCTCCAGTATGGAGAAATGAGGCGCCCTATAAGTGAAATAAAGGGTTTCCTGCGCCTGGACGGCAAAGTGGGTGTCCTTGATGCCTTATCCTGCAATTTTGGGGGTAAGACCGTTGAAATGGGCGGGGGTTTAGCATTCAAGGGATTTTTGCCCGACCAGGTGGATATATCTTTCTCCAGCGTAATTAATGCGGATTTTGAATACGGTGAACTTCTGCGCGGCAAGATAGATGTTGAGGGTCTGCGGCTCATCGGTGCGCCGGGGAAATGGAAACTGACAGGGGCAGAGACATCACCACAGGTTAACCTGCATGACGGGGTGATAGACCTTGCTGCGCTGCCGACGATGCTGGAGAAAAGCGCAGGCGCCGCTGCCGCCCCAATTGAATTCGCAGAGGAAAAAGAAATTCACATCCGTATCGGGAGCAACATGATGGTTCGCAGCGGAATCAACCTGAAACTTTACCCTGAAGGTGAAGTTACACTTGCAGGAACGATGGACAACCCGCAGATCAAAGGCGCACTGTATTCAAAACGCGGATACATACGACCCGGATATTCCGACCTCACCTTTGAGGTAACTGATCCTGTTGTGATTGGCTTCTACTCGCCGGAGGGGATCGGAGTAGTGCCGATATTTTACGCAAACGGCAAGGCAAGGGTGAGCGGGATTGATGTTTATATGGAATCGTCCGGTCCGATGATTGATATTGCCCGGATGCCGGCGTATCGTGAATTGTGTCAGGGATTCGGGGTTGAGGAAGGTGGTGCAATGTCGGACGCAGGCGTGCCGCGGATTCTGGTCGGTGGAGAAGAAGAGATGACCATTCCCGTATGCCCGACGCTCAGATTATACGCTCGTAAGGATAACGACCCCGCAGGCGCACCTATGCCGCTTCAGGAAATCATGGCACGCATCACCCACACGGAGGAACTGCGTGCCGGCACGCCTCTGACAAAAATCATAACATCAGGGGCGTTCGGTATGTTTACGCCTGTACTCGGCACAGCCGTTGAGCAGAGCATCAACCTTGAAAACTTCCAGATCAACCTTGACCCGAATAAAGATATACTTGTAGAATTGGAAAAACGAATTGCGCCTAAATTCTATGTCCGCCTTGCACGACTGTTTTCACAAGAGGTTCAGCAGAAGATTGATCTGCGGTACAGGTTCCGAAAAAACAGTTATCTGTTGTGGAGTATAGATCAGGATAATGAATACACCTATCAGGTGGAATACAGGATAAACTTTTAACCAAATAGAGATTATAGTTGATGTGCTCACTATAAATTCTGTAATCTTGTGATAGAAAGTGAAAAAATTAGAGCAATTAAATTTAAGGGAAAACGAAAAAAAGGCATTGCGGGAACTGAAGGAAAGGCTGCTTGAAAAGTTTCCGGATATTGAGATCATACTTTTCGGCTCTAAAGCGAGAGGAGATTACGAGGAAGAATCCGATATTGACTTGTTAATTCTTATTGATTTAAAGGTAAACAGAAAACTTAAAGAAGAGATAACCGAAATTTCTTATGATATAGAATTAAAATATGATGTGGTTTTCGGGAAAATCGTGGAAAACAAAGATTTCTGGGACAGTGCATTAGCAAAAGCGATGCCGCTTCATTGGAATATTGACAAAGAGGGAATTCATGTATGAAACAAGAACTTATTGATTTAGCAAAATACCGTTTAGAGAAAGCAAAAAACACTTTGTTGGATGCCAAAAAATATATTGAAGATGCCACCCTTGTATCTGTAGTAAATCGTATTTATTACGCAATGTTTTATGCTGTTAGTGCTTTATTAATAACAAAAGAATTGTTTTCCTCTAAGCATTCAGGAATTCTTTCGCTTTTTAGCAGGGAAATCATTAATAAAGGATTAATGGAAAGACAGTATGGAAAGTTCTATTCTGAAATGTTTAATAATAGGCAAGAGGGAGATTATAAAGATTTTACGGAATTTGAGAAAAAAGATGTGGAAGACTGGCTTAAAATGGCTGAGAAATTTATAAGTGAGATTGAAGATTTGACACTGGCAATAATAGAAAAAAAGTAAGAAGTCTCATAAAAGAATGCTTGACGCCTTTCTTAGAGAAATATCAAGTCGCCCCTGCCTCACAGAGGAAAAAGAAGCCGAGTGCTGGCGGAAATACAAAGAAGAGGATTGCGTGGAGGCGAGGGCGCTCATTATTGAGTCCTACCAGCCGCTTGTCTACAAAACTGTTACGAGTTTAAAGGGGATAACTCCCGAGATGACGATTGACCTGATCCAGGAAGGGATTGTGGGGCTGATAGAGGCAGTGGAGCGGTATGACCACAGCAAGGGAATCAGGTTTTCAAGTTATGCCCCGTTCCGCATCCGCGGACGGATAATAAATTACCTTGAAAAGAACATCACGCGCGATGTGCAACTTGATCAGACCGCCCAGCAGATGCAGGACATACTGGGGATGAGCGCCCGCTTTGCCGACCCCACAAGCACTAAGAAAAATGTGGAGAAAATGGCTGAAGACGATATGCTTCTGAATGTGGTGCTCAACTGCCTCAACCGCCTTTCTGAGAAGGAACGGACGGTGGTAAGGGGCATTTACATAGACGACAAGAAAGCAGCCGACCTTGCAAAGGAGATGGGGATAAGCACCTCATACCTGTCGCGCCTCCAGAAAAAAGGGATAAGGCGCGTGAGAGGCAT
>JBFMBQ010000458.1:0-6600 GCA_040755115.1 bacterium | reverse complement strand
CGGCCGCCGGTCGAGCGGCTGTGGGGGTGGGGGGGGGGGGGAGACTTTTTTGCGGTGATAGGAATTTGAGCGATTAAGGCGAGAATGAATAGATTTATTTTTAGAGATAGAGTCGGCATGTTTGGCTTCGGCGGTGCTGAGGAGGTCAAGGATGGCGATAATAGCGCGCAGTTTGACGGAATCGGAGGATGAGTTGTCGGCGAGGGAAGCGAGTGGGAGGAGCAGCGGGAGTTGTTTTTTAAGCCAGTGGGAGTGAGAGGCTTTTTGTTTGATGAAAGCGGCACATTTACAGGATTTGGTTTGTGGTTTTTGTGTTTTTTGCATAGTTTTCTCCTTTTTTGATATATTTTGTTTAGCGATGTTACTAATAATTTAAAAAAATCTGGGGTGCAAAATGCGGAACTGTTTTAAAATAAATTATCGCCCTGCGGGCGATTAAATTGAACCACAGATGAACACGGATGGACACAGATGCAGGGGCGACCGGCCGGTCGCCCCTACATGAGAGGAGAAAAGGGGGAGAAGGGTGAGAGGGGAAATAATTTCAAGTGTCAAATTGTTTTACGGCGCGATGTGGAAATCTCGCCCTACATATCTGGATTTTTTGATTGGACAGCAGCGATTGTTACTTTAAAAATAACATGAAAATATATACGATTATAGTTAATAATGAAACCTGTTAAACTGGCTCTGACACCCCGCACCGCAGCGCTGGTCTCGGTGATAAGCAACACCACACTTGTGGCTGGAAAAATCGGCATCGGGCTTTTCACGGGCAGCGTCGCTGTTCTGTCGGAAGGTCTTCACAGCGGGCTTGACCTCGTGGCTGCTGTGATTGCATTATACAGCGTGTCTGTTTCTGCGCGACCAGCCGATCAGGATCACCCCTACGGGCACGGAAAGATAGAAAATGTGAGTGGCATGATAGAGGCGATGCTGATCATCGCAGCCGGCGTCTTTATCGTTCACCAGGCGATTGAAAAGTTAGTCGCAGGGGAGAAGGTTGAGCATGTTGAGATCGGGCTTGGCATAATGCTTGTTTCCGTCATAATGAATCTGCTTGTCTCACGGATTCTTTTTAGAGCAGCAAAACAGCACGATTCAATGGCGCTGTATGCGGATGCGCAGCACCTGACAACGGATGTGTATACATCGGCGGGCGTGTTGGCGGGCTTGTTTCTTGTCAGGGTGACCGGGCAGCATTGGCTTGACCCTGCTGCGGCGATAGGGGTAGCGTTGCTAATCGTCTATGTCGGCTTGCGCGTGATGCGCTCTTCATCGGTTGACCTTATTGATCGGAAACTGCCTGAGGCGGAAGAAAAAAAGATCATCGAGATTATTGAACACCACGCAGGACAATATGTAAACTATCACAACATGCGGACGCGCAAGGCGGGCGCGCACCGCTTTGCCGACCTGCACCTTGTGGTATGCGGATACGATAATGTTGAAGAGGCGCACAAGTTCTGCGACCATATTGAGAAGGATATAAAGAGGGAATTTAAGAACATGAGCATCAGCATTCATCTGGAGCCGTGCGGGTTAAAGAAAAAGGAATGCGACGATGTGTGCCCGCTGCATGGCACACCGAAGTCGGAATCGTGAAGAGAGTCTTACGAGGATAAGTTGTAGGGCAACATCTCTGCATGCAGCCGTTCTGCTTAATTGAATATCGAATATTGAACAAGGAATGTAGAATATTGAATAAAAACAAGAAAAAACTTCATGATTCAAAAGTCCTTGTTCGTTATTCAATATTCTTTAAAAACATGGTTTTTAAGTTAATGCTTTTAAAGGATCAATAAAATGTCAGGTCTGCCAGTAGTTACATTTTTGCCGGGCAAAAAAAAGATACAGGTCAGGGCGGGCGAGAATTTGCTTGATGCCGCGCTGTCGGCGGGAGTTTATATTGACAGCCGCTGCGGCGGGGAAGGCACCTGCGGAAAGTGCCGACTTATAGTAAAGAGCGGTGATGTAAAGCAGGATGAAGCGGCGATGGAGCATCTCACGGATGATGACAGGAAGGCGGGTGTTGTGCTTGCCTGTCTTTCCGAGCCGCGCGGCGATGTTACTGTGGAAGTGCCCCCGTCAGCACTGCTTGACGAAGAAGCAATCCTCACCGACGAAGTTGAGGAGAAAGCAGCCGCTGTGTGCATTCCTGAAGAATACACGGGCGGCTCACTTACGGAGAAAGTTCATCTTGTTCTCACGCCACCGTCAATCACAGACAACACAAGCGATCTGCGCCGCCTGTTGCGCGAGTTGAAGCATAAGAACAGCGGCATCACACGCCCCCCGCTGCCGCTTGATCTGTTGCGGCGCATCTCCGATGTGTTGCGGCAAAGCAACTGGGACATCACCGTTACCACCTGCTGCCTGGAGGAAAATCCGCAGATCATTGACATTGAGCAGGGCGACCGCTCAAAACGCAATTTCGGCATCGCCGTTGATATAGGCACCACAACGATAGCGATTGATCTGGTGAACCTGAATACACTCAAAGTGTGCGCCTCGCGCGGCGCCTACAACGCACAGATAGCCTACGGCGAAGATGTCATTACGCGTATCTTTCATTCAACGAAGAAAAACGGACTTCAGACGCTTCAGAAAGTCGCTCTTGATACTATAAACGGTCTGATCTATCACCTCGCCGTCACCTGCGGCATAAAAACCGATGAAATCACCGCCGCAGCGATAGCGGCAAACTCCACGATGACACATCTTTTTCTCGGAATGACGCCTGTTACCATCCGCCGCGAGCCGTGGATACCGACCGTTACTTACCTGCCGATTTTCAAGGCGGGCGAACTGGGCATGAAGTGCGCACAGAATGCGCCGGTGTTTTTCTCACCGCTCGTAACCGGATATATGGGCGGCGACATCACAGCCGGCATCATTGCCTCCGGCTTGCACAAAGCGGAAAAGGTCTCACTTTTCATTGACATGGGGACGAACGGCGAGATCGTGCTCGGCAACAAGGAATGGCTCGTGTCGTGTTCGTGTTCATCGGGACCGGCGTTTGAGGGCGTCGGCATTGAATGCGGTATGCGGGCGGCGAGCGGTGCAGTGGAGAGGGTGGAGGTTGACCTTGAAAAAGACAGGGTTGCGCTGCACACCACTGGCGGCGGGAAGCCGCGCGGCATTTGCGGCACGGGGCTGATCTCAACGATGGCTGCGCTCCTTGAGGCAGGTGTGCTGAACCGCTCGGGAAGTTTTGATCGCTCAATGCAGACGCCGCGCATGCGCGAGGGCAGAGAAGGACCTGAATTCGTCCTCTCTACGCGCCGAGAAGCGGCAGGCGACAGAGAAATCTATATCACCGAGGCGGACATCAAAAACCTTATCCGCTCCAAGGCGGCGATCTATGCAGGCTGTCAGGTGCTGCTGAAAAAAGTGGGATATTCGTTTGACGATATAGAATATTTTTATATAGCGGGCGGCTTCGGCAGCCATCTTGATATTGAACAGGCGGTTTACATCGGACTGCTGCCCGATATTCCGCGCGAGCGGTTCCGTTTCATCGGCAACACCTCGCTCGCCGGCGCGCTTATGCTGCTTCTTTCGGAGAAGGCGCGGCGTGAGGTTATGGAAATCGCTGAAAAGATGACTTACATTGAGTTGAGTGTTGACAACGATTTTATGGAAGAATTCACGGCGGCGATGTTCCTGCCGCACACGAATCTTGAGATGTTTCCGTCAGTAACAAACAATCACATCGTAGTTCGGGATTCGTAGTTTGTAGATTGGGTAGAGGATAAAACCTGAAACGAAGTTGCGATCAAAGATTAATAGCAGGCATGGATTGCACGGATGGACACGGATTTTTTATTCGTGGAAAGTATTTTTTTGAATGTGAATTTGTATCATTCCGCACTCTAAAACGCCTTCTTCACCCTTAACATCTCAATCCTGTGACAATTCCGGCATGTCCAGCAGAAAACGCCATGCAGGAACTACATTAATGGCGCCGCTTTCGGTTTTTATTTGTTCGGATTCGTTTCTCGTCACGATTGTTGCGGATTTCAATTTTTGCTCTGCCATCGCTTCTACCAAAGCCTCAATTTCCCGTTTTCTGGTCTTCGGATCGGCAAGCGACTCGCAGACCTGCACCAGCATCCGGGAGCGACCCCGCTTCGGAACTATGAAGTCCACTTCCTTGCCGGTTTTCGTTTTGTAATAGTAGATTTCGGGGAAACAGCGCCGAAGCGCCGTAAAAACTATATTCTCAAGCAGATGACCGGAATTGACGAGAATGCCCGAGGAAACCGAAGTGACCATGGCGTTGTCCACGCAGTATATTTTTTTCGGGTTGGCGTGGCTCCGTGCAAGCGACGCATCGTAAAGCCGCACGGTGAAAAGAAAATAAGCGTCCTCAAACCAACCGATATAATCTGACACCGCTGACTTCGGGGCTTTGTGTCCAAGTGTTTTCAGGTAGCCTGTCAGGCTGTTGATGGAATAGAGCGATGCGATGTTGTCCATCAGCCGGTGTGTCAGATCGTTTACCGCACGGGGATGGGCGACATCGTGCCGCTCCACGAGGTCCCGGAACAGGATGGCCTGAAAATACTCCTGATGGATTTTTATCCGCAGACTCCGATCAAGACCCGCCACTTCAGGAAAACCTCCAGTCTCCCAGTAATCCTGAAAAGCCTTCTGCACGATCATCCTTTTCTTTGTCGGCATAGGGGCTGCCGCGTCTATACCCTTGAAGTCAAGATATTCTCTGAATGAGAAGGGGAATATCTCCCATGAAAGCGCCCGCCCGCGCATCTGTGTGGCGATTTCCCTTGAAAGCATTTTGGCAGAGGAACCCGTAAGGTACACTTCGCACTTCTCCGCGCGCATAAGCCGTTCAACAAACGATTCCCAACCGGACACCGCCTGTATCTCGTCAAAGAAACAATAAACCGTCTCGCTGTTCTTTTTCTCCGGGTACAAAGAGAAATATGCTTCGGTTATGGCGTTAAGGCTGTTGCGCCGCAGGTCGTGGAGGCGGTCGTCGTGAAAATTCAGATAGAGAATGTTCTGGCGCGACACTCCCCTGTCCAGAAGTCGCTGGATTATCTGGAACATGAAAGTGGATTTCCCGCTGCGGCGGACGCCGATGCAGACGGTGGCTTTGCCTCGGATGGTCTTTACCGCCAGCCGCCGCGGGATGCCAGTTTCCAGTTCTGCCTCTTGAAAATCAAGTATGATTGATTTTATCGTTTCAAGCATGGCTGCCTCTCGGACAGAATAAATACCAATTAAGGCACTATCCAGTAATAATTATTACCAGTTAAGGTGTTCTTGTCAAGAAGAACGGGATGTTAAATACGAATAAAAACAAAAAATGAAACGCGGAGACACGGAAAAGAGATTGAAGCAGGAGAAAGGTGAACCATGGATGAACACGAATATTCACAGAAAAATACCTTGACTACTGGCTGTTATCTACTTTTTTTCCCGCAGTTGCCGCATTTCCAGTCAAGGTCGCGCACAGGAAATTCTTTCCGCACCCCTTCGCCGAATTCAAGTATCACGGATTCTTTGGGGACATTCACCGCCGTTACCCTGCCCTGATCGTCGTTCACTGCGATGGTTTCGCCGATCTGGGGCATTTTCTCACGCATCTCGCAGTAATGATCGTATTCGTATTTGAGGCAGCAGAAGAGTCTGCCACAGACGCCGGAGATTTTCGTGGGGTTCAACTGAAGCCCCTGCTCCTTCGCCATCTTGATGGAGACGGACTGGAACTCTTTCAGAAAGGTGGTGCAGCAGAGGGCGCGCCCGCAGATGCCCAGACCGCCGATGAGGCGCGCCTCGTCGCGCACGCCTACCTGCCGCAGTTCAATCCGCGCCTTCAGCCGTGAGGCAAGGACGCGCACCAGTTCGCGAAAATCCACACGCCCGTCCGATGTGTAGCAGAACGAGACCTTTGAGCCGTCATAAGAACTGCGCACACTGGCGAGTTTCATCTTCAGTCCCAGCCTGCTTATCTCTTCTTCGCATATCTGGCGCGCCTTCTCTTCCTTCGGCTGTAAATTCCTGATCTGCTCAAGGTCTTCCTCCGCTGCGACACGCTGAATCTTCTGCAACGGTGCTTCGGTCTCGTATATTTCAAGTTCGCTTATCTCGTCCTCAAGAATGCCGTGGTCAAGTCCGTAGTCGGTATCAACGATAACGGTGTCGCCCGACTTCGCCTCAATATCGCTGGCGTCATAGATGAACGATTTGTTCAGATATTCAAATCTTACTGTTCCTGCCCGCACTTTCATTCAGGTTTCCTTTCTTTTATGTTTATTCGTGTTAATTCGTGCAATTCGTGGGTAAGAGAATTCATGAACTCATTTTCCGCATCCGTATGCACAGTATCTCAACCGCGAGTTGCGGATTTGCATTACCTCCTATTGATCTTATTGTCTCATTTACCTGTTCTATCATCCTGCACAGTGTCAATGTGAAAGCAGAACCAGACCGCAGGATGGTTTCATCTTTCACCTTCTGTCGTAATATAAATATAAGAGTTTCTAATAATTTTGTAACTGTTGCCCTTGTTTTTTCCGCTGTCGTTTCGGCTCTGTCAACCGGGAAACGGGAGGCAAGAGCCATCAGATG
>JBFMBQ010000457.1:0-3521 GCA_040755115.1 bacterium | reverse complement strand
CGAGAAGTTCGCGAACAAGTTGTTCGGCAATCTCAGGGGACATCCTTTTAATCCGCAGAACCTTGCGTGCAATTGCAGCAGGTAATATCCCCTCCTGTTTGCCAAGAAGAAGATCATAAGCGGCGGTTATTAACCTTCTATTGTGAACCTTCATATCTGTCCCTATGATCCCTTTTCACAATTATGTTTGCCCCCCTGTCTATGTCAAGTGTCTGCGCGTTCCGTCGTGTTGAATTAATCCAGAAAAGACGCGCTTATGTCTGGCTTTGTAACATAAATTTCTGCGCATTCGGTGTAGGGGCGAACGGCGTTCGCCCACAGGAACGAGAACGATTGCATAACATGCGTCAATCATTTGTGTTACATTGCAGAGGGAGCAAGGCTTACCTTGCTCTTACTAAAATTATTCACACAAACGGATAAAGTGGAAAAACGGTAAAACGGGATTTATTCATTGACAACAGGTGTGATGGCTTATACAATTAAAAAGCATCAATAATGAAAAAGAAGACGAGGAAAAGAGCAACAGATGCCGGTGAGCGGCAGAACGAGTCGGCGGCAAAACTTGCCCACGAGTTCCGCACACGCCTTGCGATCATAAACAGCGCCGTTGATAATGTCATCGCCGGCATCTTCGGCGAACTCAGTGATGAACAGAAAAAAAATCTTCAGATCGCTGTGGATGCGGTCGAGCGTCTCACCAAACTCGTAGAGGATTTTATGGCTGCCGTCCATAAAACCGGCGGCAGGATTCCCCTTAACAGAGAGCATCTTTCTATTAACAGCCTGATAAAACACACTATGGAAGGGATGGAACCGCTTGCTTACAAGGAAGGCATCGCAATTAAAGCCAGCATCCCTCGCAAACGGATTGAGGTCAACTGCGACCGCGCCAAAATAGAGCAGGTATTCATCAACCTCTTCCGCAATGCAATTAAATTCACCTCACGCGGCGGAACAATCACAGTAACAGCGCAGGACAAAGGCGACAGGGCTGAAATCAGCATAAAAGATACGGGAATGGGCATACCTAAGGAGAAAATCCCATTGCTCTTCCGTCACCCTGCCACCGGCAGAAAGCCGCTTCCAAACGGCGGCTTCCGCACGAGCGGTCTCGGTCTGGTGATTGTGAAGGAAATACTTGATGCTCACGGCAGCACAATCTCCGTCAGCAGCCAACTCGGCGAAGGCTCTACCTTCGCCTTCACTTTGCCAAAAGCGAAAAAGTAAAAAAAACCTCTCCTTGCACTTGATCCAAGAATCAAAATGTGTTAATAAATAACCATTGTTTTGAAAAACTGATGTAAAAACAGAAAACTAAAAATGAAATTAACCAAATCCGAAATCCGTGTCATATATATCGCGCTGAGAATACTTGAGCAGCATCTCCCTTACGAGGAAGAGATTGAAGAAGTCTTTGATAAATGCCGCACCCTTATGTCATCTGATGAAATACTTGAACTTGAGGATGAAGCCTACGCCATTATTTCCAACTCTGATGAATTAAAATCCCTTAAAGAATCGTTCTAAAAAACATTCCCACTGTTGGTTCGGGGTTGCACCCCGAACCCAAAATGCTAAAAAAAATAATCTTGCACCTTTCGGTTTTTAACTTTCACATTTCAGCACCCACCTAACTAAACATCTAAAATGTTTGACAGAGCGAAATACGAAAAGCATTTAAGATCACGGCTGCTCGGGCGCGCATTGACAGCGGTTGACGAGGTAGATTCAACAAACCGTGCGGTGAGCGCGGCAGCAGGAGCGGGCGCTGTAGAAGGGACGGTCATTGTTGCGGAACGCCAGAGCGGCGGCAGGGGGAGGTTTGGGCGGTCGTGGGCGTCGCCAAAGGGCGGATTGTGGTTCTCGTTATTGCTTCGCCCCGATTTGAATCTGGTAACATTACCGGCGATTTCTATTCTGTCAGGCGTGGTGCTGATCAGAACTGTAGGGGCAAGGCATGCCTTGCCCCTGCATTTAGGCTGGCCAAATGATGTCGTGTATGATGGCAGGAAACTTGCCGGCATACTTGTTGAGGGGAAGGTTGGCGAAAGTGTTGCTGTTGTTGTCGGCATCGGTGTAAATGTAAACAACGACCCCGATGACCTGCCCGCAGAATTTGCCGGCAAAGCAACATCACTCGGCAAGATCACCGGCGAGAAATACGATCTGGAAATTCTGCTCGCGGAAATTATCAACGAATACGACATAGGTTATGCCGAATTAAACGAGGTCGGGCTGGAAGAAATCTACACAGAGTGGAAAGCAGGTCTGGAAATGATCGGGCGTGCGGTAACATTGTCAGTAGACGGGAAGAAGCACAGCGGGATCGTCAAAGATTTCACGATTGATGGCGGTATGATTCTCGTGTGCGAGAGCGGTGATGAATTGAAAGTGCCGCTTGACAGGGGCACATTGATTTCACCGAAATATATCAAAACTCTATAGGAATTTAATACAAAAGCATTAAATAGCGGCACGGATTTACACGGATTACACGGATTCTGTAGGGGCGCATGGCTGTGCGCCCCTACTTACTGTTCTTATTGCCTCTTTAAGTCCCACACTTCCCTCATAAAGCGCCTTGCCGACAATCGCTCCGATTACATTTTCCTCTTTCATGTTTTTTATCCGCAGCAGGTCATCATAAGAGGAAAAGCCGCCGGAGGCGATGATTTTAAGGCCTGTGGCGGCTGCAACCTCTGCTATCATATCAAAATTCGGGTGGGACAGCGTGCCGTCGCGAAGTATATCGGTCAGGACGATAACCGATGCGCCATCGTCTTCCATACGGCGGACAGCCTCAAGTGTGGAAATTTCAGCGGTTGATGTCCACCCCCGCGTGCTGACCTTGCCTTCGCGCGAATCAAGTGATACGGCGATTTTATCTCTGAATTCCGCAAAAACTTCTCCTGCAAATTCCCTTGATTCAAGCACAGCGGTGCTGAGTATAACGCGTGAGGCGCCGACTGAGAGATATTCCCGAATATTTCCTGCCGACCTTATGCCGCCGCCGACCTGTATCGGGATGCTGACCGCCTGCAATATGTTTTTCACGATGTTCAGGTTGGCGAACGGTGTGCCGTCAATTGCGCCGTTTAGGTCAACGATGTGAAGCCATTCTGCGCCTTCGCCCTGCCAGCGCAATGCCACCTCCACAGGGTCGGTTGAATAAACTTTGCAATCCCTTTTTTCGCCCCTGATGAGACGCACGCAGTTGCCGTCAAGAAGGTCTATGGCTGGAAAAATGATCATTTTCAAATTTATACTCTTTTCGCTGTTAAATTTGAATGTTTTGATATTAAGTCAAAGTGATGATCAGAATGTAAAACCATGCAGCCGGATTCAATCGCCGCTGTTGCTATCAGAATATCAGTTGCCGGTATCGTTAGTCCTTTCTTCCTGAGATCAAAACCTAACCAAAATGATGCATCCCATGTTCCATTAGTTATATGTATAAAATGCAGTGCTTTTAGATCGGTGAATAGTTCTTTATATTGCTTTTCTGTTCTAACACCCAC
>JBFMBQ010000456.1:0-2897 GCA_040755115.1 bacterium | reverse complement strand
AGGCATGCCGTGTCCCTGCATTACTGCGTTCTATTTCTACACCCTTGTATTGTAAAACAGTTTGAATTCTTTTGACAAAACTCTATTAATCGTTTTCCTCAACAAAAGCGAGCATTGCCATTTTTGCAGCGTCGCCGCGGCGCGGGGGGAGTTTTATTATCTTTACATAACCCCCGGGACGGGTGGCGTATTTGGGGACATATTCGTTGAATATCATCTGGAAAGCATCGGGGTCATTTATTACTTTTCGCACCCTGCGTTTTGCATCAAGCGTGCCTTCTTTTGCGATGGTCAGCGTCTTCTCCGCCATGCGCCTCGTCTCACGCGCCTTTGCTTCAGTGGTCGTTATGCTTCCTGACAGAAAAAGGTCATTAACCTGATTTTTCAGCATTGCTATGCGATGTGCTGTCGGCCTGCCGAGTTTTTTTAATTTTTTCCGGTGTCTCATTTTTCTTTCACCTCAAGACAAACTTAATATTTCAGGTTTTAGTGATCATCAGTAGTTAGTATATTCCGCAATCCGCAATCCGCATTCCACATTTTATCTGAAGCCTTCATCATTTAATCTTTACTTACTCCATAGGTTCTTCTTTTAATGAAAGTCCCAGCGCAGAGAGTTTCGCCTTTATCTCTCTGAGCGATTTGTCCCCGAAATTGCGCAGCCCCTTCAACTGCGATTCCGTGCATTTCACAAGTTCTTCAACCGTATTTATGTCGGCATTCTTAAGGCAATTGTAGGAGCGCACCGAGAGATCAAGTTCATCCACCATCCTTTTGAGGTTCTGGTCCTTCTTTGATTTATCTTCTTCCTTCTTCTTCTCCTCAAGCAGAATCTTTTCCTTAAAGTCAACCACGAAACTGCATTCCCTTATCAGTAATTTCGCCGCTTCGCTTATGGAATTGGATGGTGAAACGGTGCCGTTTGTTTCCACTTCAATGAAAAGGCTGTCGTAGTCAGTTCTCTGTCCGACGCGCGCTGACTCCACTGTGAAGCGCGCCTTTTTGATAGGAGAGAAATCGGAATCAATAAGTATGATGCCTCGTCCCGAAGGGATGTCGGGGTCCTGCTCGTGCCATTCAGTGGGGACATAGCCGCGCCCCCGCTTCAGACCGAGTTCCATCTTCAAATGTGTTGAACCAGTGAGTGTAGCGATATGATATGTGGGATCAACGATTTCCACACGATCATCAGCCTGTATGTCGCCTGCGGTAATTTCGCAGGGACCTTTCACATCAATATATACCGGCACCAGTTCGTCGCTGTTGCATGCAATCGGTATGCCTTTAACATTTATTACTATATCTGTAACATCTTCAACCATTCCATCAATAACTGAAAATTCGTGCAGAACACCGTCAATTTTGATATACACCGGTGCTGCCCCAGGTATTGAGGACATCAGCATTCTGCGCAGGGAGTTTCCGAGCGTAACGCCAAACCCCCTCAGCAGAGGCTGAATAAGGTATTTCCCATAATAACATATTCCGCTGTCAGTAATCGGTTCTTCAACTATTTTGATTGTAGGTTTTTCTATCTCTTTCATTTGCCCTCACCTTTATCGTGAATAATATTCAACGAGAAGATGCGCTTCAAAATCAAGCCCCATCTTTTCCCTGTCAGGTAATTCCAGCACAGTGCCTTTTAATTCAAGCGGGTTTGACTCCAGCCATGCAGGCACGCGCAGCCTCTGTGAGGCGATATTTGCAGCATCCCGTATTCCCTGATTTTTCTTGCTCGCCTCTTTGACCTCAATAACATCATCAACATCCACAAGGCAGGAAGGGATGTCAACAATCCTGTGGTTTATCATAATATGGCGATGGCGCACGAGTTGGCGAGCGTGAGCGCGTGAGAAAGCAAAACCAAGGCGGTAAACCACATTGTCAAGCCTGCGCTCCAGCATCTGGAGTATTGTATCGCTGGTGATGCCTTTCCTCTGGATGGCTTTAAGATAATACTGACGGAACTGCCTCTCAGAAACACTATACATCTTTCTAACGCGTTGTTTTTCGCGAAGTTGCACTGCAAATTCCGTCAAGCCCCTGCCGCCTTTCCGCGAGAATTGCCCCTGCTGTCCCGGCGCATAAGATCGCCGACGGTATGCGCACTTTTCATCGTTATAGCAGCGTTCGCCCTTCAGATACAACTTCCGTCCGAGCGAACGGCATTTCTTACATGCTGATCCAGTTTCTCTTGACATTCTTCCTCCTTATTTCATACCCTGCGGCGCTTCCGCGGACGGCATCCATTGTGTGGTATCGGGGTTACATCCTTGATCGTCCGTATCTGAAAACCCTGCCCCTGCAACGACCGAATGGCGGATTCCCTGCCGGAGCCAGGACCTTTCACCAGAATATCCATATACCTGATTCCATACTGCGCCGCCTCCTTCCCCACTTTCTCAGCCGCACTCTGAGCAGCAAACGGCGTGCCCTTGCGCGAACCCTTGAAGCCCGCCGTGCCTGCACTGCCCCAACATATCACATTCCCCTTCGGATCCGACACCGTTATTGTCGTGTTGTTGAAAGTAGATTTAATCCTGACTGTGGCTTCAGGAAGAACTATCTTCTTCTTTGTCTTTGAACGACCCTTTTTTGCCATTCAATCAACCTCCGCTGTTATTAGTGCCCTGTGGTTAGTGGTTTGTTCTCTGACCACTGTTTACCGGTTACAGACCATTACTGCATTTATCCCTTCTTGCCCGCCACTTTTCGCTTCAGTGCGATGGGGCGGCGGCGTCCCTTGCGCGTCCGGGCATTCGTATGCGTGCGCTGCCCCCGCACAGGAAGCCCCAACCGATGCCTCATGCCACGATAGCAGCCGATCTCCACCAGCCTCTTGATGTTATCCTGCATCTCACGCCGCGCATCACCTTCAACCTTGTAATTGGTCTCTA
>JBFMBQ010000455.1:0-3038 GCA_040755115.1 bacterium | reverse complement strand
AAGGTAAATTACAAGCCGCCAAAAACGGACTGGATGAGCACACCCGTTGATATGCGGCATGGGACATACATTCATCCCGGCAAGGCAAAGAACCTGAAAATACTGGACCTGCCGAATCCCCGTAACTGGTCGGTTACCGCCGATGACTGGGAACTTCCGCCAAACTGGAAACAAATCGTGCTTGAAGGTATGGCGGAACGGCTGAAACGGTATCGCTCCTTCAAAATCTTTATGGATATATGTGTCAGGTGCGGCGCGTGCGCCGACAAATGCCACTTCTTCATCGGCAGCGGCGACCCCAAAAATATGCCCGTCCTTCGCGCTGAACTGCTCCGCTCCATTTACAGGAAGAACTTCACAGCAACTGGAAAAATTCTCGGAAAAATAGCAGGCGCACGCGAACTGACTCCGGATGTGATTAAAGAATGGTTCTACTATTTCTTCCAATGCACCGAATGCAGGCGGTGCTCGGTCTTCTGCCCTTATGGCATTGATACCGCCGAGATCACGATGATGGGACGCGAACTTTTAGGACTTCTCGGCATCTATGTCAACTGGGTGATTGAACCTGTCGCAAACTGCTTCAGATTCGGCAACCACCTCGCAATCCGCCCGCACGGTCTTAAAGACATCCTCACAGATTTCGTTGATGGCATTGAAGAAGCCACAGGAATCAAGGTTGATCTGCCCATCAACAAAAAGGGCGTGGAAGTCCTCTTCGTAACGCCTTCAGGCGACTTCTTCGCCGAACCCGGCATCTTCACCTGCATGGGATATATGCTTCTCTTTAACGAGATCGGACTTGATTATACCTGGAGCACTTATGCGTCAGAAGGCGGTAACTTCGGGCTTTTCACCTCGCACGAGATGATCAAGCGGCTCAACGCCAAAATCTACGCCGAAGCAAAACGGCTCGGCGTCAAATGGATTCTCGGCGGCGAGTGCGGGCACATGTGGCGGGTGATGCACCAGTATATGAACACAATGAACGGTCCTGCCGATTTCCTTGAAGCGCCGAAATCCCCCTTCACGGGCACTGTCTTTGAAAACGCAAAATCAACGAAGATGGTGCACATAATGGAGTTCACCGCCGACCTGATAAAACACGGCAGGTTGAAACTTGATCCTGCCAGAAACGACCACATCAGGGTTACCTTCCACGATTCGTGCAACACTGCCCGCGCAATGGGCATTTTTGAAGAGCCGCGCTATGTGATCAAGAATGTATGCAACAACTTTTTTGAAATGCCTGAAAACACTATCCGTGAAAATACCTTCTGCTGCGGCGGCGGCGCAGGTCTGGGCACCGATGAGAATATGGAGATGCGCCTGCGCGGTGGACTGCCCAGAGGTAATGCCGTGCGCTATGTTCAGGAAAAATATGGTGTGAACCAACTCGCCGCTATGTGCGCTATTGACCGCGCAACCCTCACCACCGTCTGCGATTACTGGGCGCCAGGGGTGTTGGTTACAGGCATCTCAGAACTCCTTGCCAATGCGATGGTGCTGAAAGGCGAGAAGAGGCGCACGCATAACCTGCGCCTTGAACCGATTCCGGGGATGGAAGCGGAATCACAGGAAAATATATGAACGACAAAGGTAAAATAGTTTTTGGTCTGATTGTGTTTCTTGTGATAGTAACCTTTCCCTTATGGTATGGACTTGTTACCGCCGGCACTGTTTCGCCGCCGGATGTGGAACTGCCAGCCAGCGAAAAAAACTGTGTTGAAAACAAGGAATACATGGTTGCGCATCACATGGACCTTCTTGACCAGTGGCGCGATGCAGTCGTGCGCAAGGGCAGAATTAATTACACTTCCAGAACTTATGGCAAAACTTACGAGATGAGCCTCACCAAAACCTGCATGAAATGCCACAACAACAGGGAAAAGTTCTGCGACCGCTGCCATACTTATGCCGATGTTGACCCCTATTGCTGGGACTGCCATCTTGAGCCGGAAGAGGTAAAGTGATGAATCAAGGCAGTCGTGAATAAAATTGTAGGGCGCGGTCTCCGCACCGCGCCGTAAAAACTATGAATAAGAGCAGACGCGAATTCCTCAAGAAAGTTGGATTCCTATCCGCGGGACTCGGTATCGGTGTCCCGCTTGTAGGGCGCGGTTACCTAACCGCGCCTGCCTCAAAACAGTGGGGCATGGTAATAGACATCCAGAAATGTCTGAACAAAGATGTCATTCACGCCTGCATTGAGGCATGCCATCGTGAACACAATGTCCCGCAAATACCCGACCCGGAAGAAGAAGTAAAGTGGCTCTGGACCGAGAAATACGAGGATGTCTTTCCCGATGAAGCGCATAAAAGAACAGCACAATTCCTTCAGGGCATACCTGTGCCTGTCCTCTGCAATCACTGCACGAACCCTTCCTGCGTGCGTGTATGTCCGACACAGGCGACCTATAAGCGCAAAAGCGACGGCATCGTGATGATGGATATGCATAGGTGCATCGGCTGCCGCTATTGCATGGCGGCGTGCCCTTACGGCGCACGCAGTTTCAACTGGCGCGACCCACGCCCTTATATAACGGGTGGCATAAAATCGGCGTATCCAACACGGACAATCGGGGTTGTGGAAAAATGCACTTTCTGTGAAGAACGCTTAAGGGCAGGGCGGCAGCCGGCATGTGTTGAAGCAGCCGCAAAGGTGCACGGCGGCGAAGGCGCGCTTGTCTTTGGCGACCTGTCCGACCCTGAATCAGACATCAGCCGCTTGCTTCGCAATAAATACACAATTTGCAGAAAAGTCAGCCTTGGAAACGAACCGAATGTTTTTTATATCGTATAAAGGATAAACGGAAGATAGGAGACGGGAGACGGTAAATGGTAAACGATCAAAAATCATCTCACTTCTACCATCTACCATCTTACTCTTAAAATGATTGAAAAAGCCTTTCGCGGAACCCCGAAATACTGGTCTCTCCTCGCTTTCTGGACGCTCATCATCCTCGTAGGTTTCGCTGCCTACCTTGTGCAGTTGCGCGAGGGTCTGACCATCACGGGTATGAGCAGAGATGTCTCCT
>JBFMBQ010000454.1:0-4815 GCA_040755115.1 bacterium | reverse complement strand
ATAGTCAATCAGTTCAACATCGCCGCCATCGCGCTGAAGATGAATGCGTATCTCGTTCAGCACCTCTTCTACTTTCTCTTTCATCTACTTTGTCTCCTTTCAAGTCTCATCAGCCATAATTTTGTAACCCGTGAGTTTATTATAACCATTATCAATTCTTACAGGTTCATTCTAATGACTAATTTAACAGAATTCAATGTGGGTAAAATTTACTTTTTCACAGTTGCCAAATCTGCTATAAATGTAGAATAATACATTAACTATGGAAAAATGTATTGTCGTGATTGAAAATGATGATGCTCTGCGGGAGCAGATCGCACAGGCTTTCGCTGATCTGCCTTGCCGTATTGTACAGGTTGCGACTGCCGCCGATGCAACGATGCAGGTTGCGGTGGAAGGACCCGATTTCGTTATCCTCGCAATTGATCTGCCTGACGGCGATGGGATTTCAATATTAAGAGGCATCCGAACTCTGAATGAACAATTGCCAATTATCCTCATATCTTATCATTATTCACGGGAAATGCTTGTAGATATCAAGGCATCAGGGGTGGTAGATATTCTTCTTAAGCCTCCGGATATAGAGCGAATAAAGACAAAGGTGATTGAGAAACTATGGACATCCGAGGAACTGGAGGCGATCAAGGCGGGGGGAATGACAGTGGACGAGGAGGAGCAAGAGGAGGAAATTGGAAGGGCATTGCCGAAAGGCGCGGAAATGCTGAATGTCAACGAACTTGTGATGGGGATGAGGGTAGCCTGTGTGGTGGAACTCCATAATGTCGTGTATATGGAAAAGGGGGTTGTTCTAACCAAAGAGAAAATCCACAATCTCACGAAGGCTGGTGTTGAAGATGTGTGTGTATATATTGACCCGTATCTTAAGAAAAGAGCGCCAGCGCCGCAGCCTTCGCACTCTGAAAAAAAATTCCATCTCTACAGTGCAGTAAAGCGCTCCCAAATCCGTGTCCCAGTTTCTATACCCATAACAATTGAAATTACCAATGCAAAGGGCGTTAAAGAGGAATTAAAAGGTATGATAGTTGACATAAGCGGCGGCGGCGGGGCAATACTGACAAAGGAAAAATTGGGAAAAGACAAGGAACTTATCCTCAATTTCGCTCTTGATGACCAGATAGTTTTCAAGGACGCAAGGGCAGTTGTGCGCTATTCAATGCGCAGAGGGACTCGGGAGTTTCCATTCCGAACAGGTATTTATTTCACTTCTATAACTGAAAAGTTCCGTGAGAATCTCGTGAAACGCCTATTTAAAATTCAGCAGGAACATCTCAAGAAGGGAAGGGGAAGACTGGTTGACAGGGAATTCATAGAGAAAGTACAGGAATAAAAAATTAACCCGTTAAAACGAATATCTCCTGTCTATCCATAGAATAAGATGTGTTCAAAACCGCGAAAAATTCGCATAAAAGACAGAACCGCGATTACACCAGATCATCCGATCATCCTTTTCATTGAAGGCGACGGCACAGGCGCCGACATCTGGCGTGCAGCGATGCCGGTCTTTGACGCCGCCGTGAAAAAGGCTTACCGCGGAAGACGAAAAATCCACTGGAAAGAAATCCTCGCCGGCGAAAAAGCATACAAAAAGATCGGCTCATATCTGCCTGAAGAAACCATTGACACAATAAAAAAATACAAAGTAGCAATCAAGGGACCGCTCACAACACCTGTCGGCGGCGGCTTCCGCAGCCTGAATGTTACACTGCGCCAGTTGTTTGGCCTTTACGCCTGCATCCGCCCCGTCTCATACATCCCCGGCACTCCGTCGCCGATGAAGCATCCTGAACGTCTGAACATCGTCATCTTCCGAGAGAACACTGAAGATGTTTATGCCGGCATTGAATGGGAGCACGGGGCACGAGAAGCGAAAAAGTTAATTGCGTTCATTAATTCCGCACTCCGCACTCCGCATTCTGCACTCCGCCCAGACTCTGGCATCGCCATCAAACCTGTCAGTGAATTCGCATCCAAGCGACTTGTTCGCGCCGCTATTCTATACGCAATTCAGAATAACCGAAAGGTAGTTACAGTCGTCCACAAAGGCAACATCATGAAATTCACTGAAGGCGCCTTCCGAAACTGGGCTTACGAACTCGCAAGCGGGGAGTTCGGCGATCTTACTGTTACTGAAACCGAACTCAACAAGAAATATAACGGCAAATTGCCAGACGGCAAAATACTGGTCAACGACCGCATCGCCGATTCCATGTTCCAGCAACTGCTGCTCCGTCCCGAAGAATACGACATTATCGCCACAACCAACCTCAACGGCGATTACCTCTCCGATGCAGCCGCCGCACAGGTCGGCGGACTCGGCATGGCGCCAGGCGCAAACATCGGCGACAACGCCGCTATCTTTGAAGCCACACACGGCACCGCACCCAAATACGCAGGTCAGGACAAAGTAAACCCTTCATCATTAATACTTTCAGGCGCAATGATGTTTGATTACCTTGGTTGGGACGAGGCTGCCACCCTAATCCGCTCCGCACTCGCCCGCACTATAAAAAACAAAACGGTAACTTATGACCTCCACCGCCAGATCAAAGGCGCAAAACTCCTGAAATGCTCGGAATTCGGGAACATGATTATTAAAAATATGTTAGAATGAAATATGGATGAGATTAAAAGAGAGATTAAATCATGGTAAAACTGAAATACTTGAACCCTGACGAACAAAAAGCATTAGATGAATTTCTGTCTGAATTATTCACTAATTTTGAGGGGCAGGTTGATTCACTTTGCCTGTTCGGTTCCAAAGCAAGAGGTGAGTCCACCGAGGAATCTGATATAGACCTTCTCATAATTTTTAAAAATATCCACAACAAGCGAGAGATAATCCGCTGGCTGAGTGAAGTAGAATCTGAGATTAATATGAAATATGGGGTTTTGATTTCTTCATATCCCATAGATAGAAATTATTATGAATCACATAAATATTTTTCGTTTTTAAGAAATATTGAAGCCGAGGGAATACCATTATGAGTGATAGTAATAACATAAATAACGAAAGATTAATGAAGAGAAAAGAGATAGAAAAGTTAATGGAGAAATCGGAAAGCAATTACAGAAGTGCGAAAATGAACTACGACCAAGAGTTCTACGATGCCGCGTTATCACGGGCATATTACTCAATGTTCTATTTAGCAGAAGCAATTCTATTGACAAAGGATTTAAGATTTTCAAAACATTCAGGCGTTATTTCCGCTTTTGGTCAGCATTTTGCTGCCACAGGAGAGGTTGATCCAAAACTCCATCGGCTGCTGATAGAAGCGGGAAAGGAGCGGAACGAAGGTGATTATGATTATATGGTTGAAATTTCGGAGAGAGAAGTCGGGGATGTTTTGAAAATAGCAAAAGAATTTAACGATGAGATCATTGCATATTTAAAGGTTTATTTATTGAAGGGGAATACATAAAATTTCTTAAAATAGAGATGACAAGGGGTATAAAAATGAAAACGCTAAAAATCGCTATACCGAAAGGAAGCCTTCAGGAAGCCACTTTCGCGCTTTTCGGCAGGGCAGGATTTAATATTGCTGCCAACGAGCGGTCATACATTCTTGACATTGATGACCCCGAACTGGAAGGTATCATGCTGCGCGCACAGGAGATAGCGTCCTATGTTGAACGCGGCGCTCTCGGCTTGGACGCAGGGCTTACCGGCAAAGACTGGATACTTGAAAACGGCGCAAAGGTAAAAGAAATCGCCGAACTCCCCTATGCCAAGCGCAGCGCAGGACGCACCGTCAGGTGGGTCCTCGCCGTCCCTGAAAACTCTAAAATACGCAAGATAGAAGACCTCAATGGCAAACATGTCGCAACTGAACTGGTTGCAGTAACAAAAAAGTTCTTCGCTTCGCGCAAGATAAAGGTTTCTGTGGAATTCTCATGGGGCACAACCGAATTAAAAGCATACACAGCCGATGCAATCGTTGAAGTAACCGAGACAGGTTCCTCCCTCCGCGCACACAAACTCCGTGAAATCGCCACAATACTTGAATCCACACCGCGCCTCATCGCCAATCACAACGCCCTGAAAGACCCCTGGAAAAAGAAGAAACTCCAGAATCTCAGTCTCCTCCTCTGCGGCGCCCTTGAGGCGGAAGACAAGGTCGGACTCAAGATGAATCTCCCCAGAAAAGCGAAGGATGCAATCCTGACAATATTGCCTTCCATGAAAAACCCCACAGTCTCCCAACTCACAGACGACCGCTGGCTCGCAGTGGAAGTCGTGGTCTCCGAAAAAGTCGTTCGCGATCTCATTCCACGCCTGAAAGAAGCGGGCGCGTGCGATATTATTGAATACAAATTGACGAAGGTGATTGATTGATGCAAATTTTTTTAGGCACGGATTGACACGGATTGACACGGATTTCTGATAGGGTAGAATAAGCGAGGAGAAAGCAATGGCAGATGATCACCTTAACGATATTGCGCTGATTGTAATGTATCTCGGTCTCTTCGGATGGATTGTCTCCGCGGTAATGTTTATCCTCCGCGGCTTCACCCCTGACGGTCGCATCCGCTTCCGCAGGGCACTCGTCTGGTTCGTTTCCATCTTTGCCTGCCTCATTGTCTGGATAGCAGGCATGATTTTTCTCGGTTACAAACAATAAAATCAAAAATCAATCGCCATAAATTAATGTCTAAAGTTAATTTCCCCATTTTATTTCATCGCTTTATTCTGTTCTTTTTCTGTTTCCTCATTTTCTTTGTGTCTTGCCTTTCAAGCATTACATTTGCTGCTCCCGTTCCAAAGACATTGCCGGAATTTGCTCCCCTTAAAGACAC
>JBFMBQ010000453.1:0-21722 GCA_040755115.1 bacterium | reverse complement strand
TGCGGACGGTGATGATCAATACGACCCGCGCGATCTCGCCCGCATGCTTCCCTTATTGCAGAACCACGACGCCGTCATCGGCTATCGTTTGAACCTGCCTAATTCGCGCTTCCGAAATCTTATGTCAAGATGCTACAACATTGCAATGCGGTGGCTTTTTGATGTGCCCTACAGAGATTTGAGTTGTTCACTGAAAGTCTTTAAGAAAAAATCACTGGACAGAACACCGATTCACGGCATTGGTATCTTTACGCAGGCGGAAATCATCCTGCGCCTTCATCAGGCAGGGTTCCATGTTGCGCAGGTCGGCATTCCCGCCTACCCCCGCCTTCATGGCAGATCAAGTTCCATCACCTGGCGCAATTTCCTCATACTTGTGAAAGAAGCATTGTCCCTGTGGCGGGAGTTGTATTTATCATAGCACTTTGCACCATGCTTCTTACACTTTGAACCTTATTCTATAATATAGATGTGCTGAAAGATATTCTAATCGGACGAATCCGCAGAGCCTTTAATCAGCCCGTCAGACCGCAACTGATGACCTTCAATGTTACCGGCAAGTGCAATTGCCGGTGCGCAATGTGCGATATATATGCCCGTACGAACGCAGAAGAAATCACCACGCCTGAAATAAGAAAAATTTTCGGGGACCCGCTCCTGCGAAGTCTGAGAATACTGCGCATAACAGGAGGAGAACCTTTCATCAGAGACGATATTGCAGAAATTTATGATGCAGCCGCACAAACACCTGTTCGGGTATTCCATATCACCACGAATGCCGGATTTCCAGAAAAAATTGAAGGTTTTTTAAAGAGTGTGAACCTTTCACGCACACATCTGAAACTCCAGATAAGCCTTGACGCCGCAGGAGAACTGCACGATAAAATCCGCGGCGTGCCCGGACTTTTTGACAGGGTCGTCGCTACACTTGAACGGATTAAGAAATTTACCGGCAACAGAAATTTCAGCGCCGGCATAAATCAGACAGTTATCCTGCAAAATATGGATGAGATGGAACGCGTGCACGAACTTGCAAGAGAATATAAAATCGCACACAACATAATACTTGGAGCAAAGTATTGCGAGGGCACGGCAGCAACTCATTATCCGAGCGCCGGTTCACCTCTGCCGTTTGAACTTTATCAACCGATGAGCGGCGAACAGACGGAAGAACTTTACCGCCGCATAGCAGCGATGAAAAGAACCCATGCCCAGACAACGCTTCGGTTTGCCTCGTGGAGCGCATGGCTGCGAGGCATCTCCGATGAATACCTGCACGAGGGTGGACGCAACAGGTTAATTAAAAAAAGAAACTTTCCAAAACCAATCTGCTCCGCGTTGTTTAATCATTTTCGTCTTTTACCTGACGGCACTGTAACCGCTTGCACTGCGCTTCGGACGCAAACAGCAGGAAATGTTAGAACACACACCCTCTCTAAAATATGGTATTCTGCTGAAGCAGGAGACATTCGCCGCAGCGTTCGCAAATGTCCCGGCTGTTGGGTAGAGTGCGATATTATTCCTTCCGCTTTTTTCACTGGCGACATCATTTTATGGGCGCTGAAGAAGGTTATTACTGGTGATAGTTCTTTTATTTCATCTTATCTGCGCCCGCACTGGCTGATTCAAACTATTAGAGACGGTCCAAAAAAATGAAACACCAGGAAATATTTCTCTGTGCTTTACTCTGTGTTCTCCGTGTCTCTGTATTTAATAAATTTCTTGCCATTTTGCGTTAAAAAACTAATATGATAGACACCCCCCCAGACAACAGAAATGTAAATGCATGTCCAATCATCCTGCTTTCGGTTCTTTTTTACGCAGTGCATGTGGTGGAATCTGCGCGGGTGATGTTTCTGCCCCCCGATGCTCCGCTTTTTAATGATTTTTCGCTTCTCCAATATACCGCGGAGGCGGCGCGCGCTTTCTTTGCCGGGAGCGGGGCACTGTGTGGATACGATCCGCATTTCATGGCAGGTTATCCCCTGAGTTTTATCTGGAACAGCAATGCGGCAGTGCAGGTGATCGCTGTTCTTATGCCTTCTGTGCCGGTTTACTGGATTCTGCGTCTGGTGCTGTTCGGATGTTTGATGTTATCGCCAGTCTTGATGTTTTTCAGTTTTCGGAATTTTGGTTTTTCACCAAAACGCACTTTTGCGGCGATGATTCTATATCTTCTCTATTTCCGTCTCGGCATTCTCATCCTGTTTCATCTCACCGGGATGGTTACTGCGGGGTTCTCCGCAACATTGAATGTTTTTGTTATTTCACTTCTGTATTCATATCTTCGCCATAGGCGCATAAATACACTTGCGGCTTTTCTGCTTTTTTTCTCTATCGCTCCTCTTGTGCACAAAACGGCAGTGGTTGTGCTGTTTGTGCCGTTTATTGTTCTGATTCTGTTATATGCCCGCAGTTTGAGATTAAGGGACATCGCAGGCGGCGCCATCGCAATCGCTTTGTTGCTCGCAGCCAATATGTTCTGGCTTCGTCCTTTCTTCCGTTTTCTTCCATATAAGATCACACTTGAAGAAGCGCCGTTCTGGCAGAACTACGATCTGCTCCTCCCTCTGCGCGATTATTTCACACCTCTTGTGCGCATGAACAACCTCGTTTTTGACGGCGCATTCGGCATCGTTCATACCGTTCTTATTTTATTCCTTCTCGTCGCCGGCATTTATGGATTGTTTTTGTTCAGAAACAAACAGAGAGATCTAATGTTGACAGTTGCCGTTGCCGCGGCGGCGATTTTTCTACTCAGTTATTATGGTTCCTTCTGGAAATTCACAGCGCAATTAAATCCCACGCGTTATATTGCAACTTTCCATCTTTTTCTAATGATCCCTGCCGCAGCGGGCACCGCTGAAATGATAAAACTCATGTGTTACAGGTATAAATCAGGACGCGGTGCCCTGTTTACTCCAATCTCTGTATTTTTAATTGCGCTTTTTGTTTTTTCCGTTCACTGGCTTAATCCTTTTTACCACGCGCTTTCGGTGAAGCCGGGCGGCGATGTTCAGCACCTGATTGAATGGCTTCGGCATAACGCGCAGGAAGAAGGGCGCATTCTCCTTGAGGATTCAGGCGTAATGGACAGAGAGGGCGGGGGGCAGCAGTATGGGAAAATGCACCTGCCCGCGCTATTTCCGAAGTATACGGGCAAGGAATTTATAGGCGGTCCGTATCCTTATGTCTTTCTCCGCCATCATTTTGCCGATTTTCACGATGCGAAACTTTTCGGCAGGGATGTAGATGATTTTGAGATAGACGAGTTAAGAAAATATCTGAATGTGTATGCGGTCCGCTGGGTCATAATCTGGTCGGAACGGAGCAAAAAATATTTTGATTATTATGAGAAAGTTTTTTCGCCTCTTACGGAGACAGGCAGATTTCGTATATACGAGATTCAAGGCGGCAATCACAATACGATTATTAAAGGGCAGGGCAGGGCAGCAGCCGGATACAGCCGGATCACTGTTTCCAATGCACGACCGCAGAATGGCGAAATTATTCTCTCATACCACTGGATTGATGGGATACGCTCCAAGCCCGAATTGAAGATTGAAAGAGAAAAAATTCTTGACGACCCCATAGGATTCATAAAAATTAAAAATCCTCCACAGAACTTCATCCTTCTCTTCTGATAATGCCCTTTCATCGTTGATTCAAGGTTGCGCCTTGAACCCAAATGCAAAGAATTTTATCTTTGAATCTTTGACATTTAACCTCTGTCATTTGAAATTATCCTGTCTATCCCGTTAATCTCGTCTAAAATTCTTAACCTCCCTTCCGTATTTTGCAAACTTGTTTTGTTTAAATAACAGGAGCACTTATAATGAATACTTTATCTTTACTATCAACTATTTGCCTCTTGTGCCACCCCCAAACTCGTTTGGGGGTGCCAGTGCAACCCCAAACCCTTTGCATTTTGAATTTTGCTTTTTTCACTTTGAATTTTGCACTTTTTTACCCCCCTCGTGCTTCTGTGCAATCTATGGATTTTTTTTTATTTTTTATTGATTTTTGGCTATGTTTTTGTATAATCGTCTTGTTTAGACTTGAGCGAGGTGAAAATAATTATGAAAAACATCTTAACAGGTGTCATTGTGGCAGTATTGTTGATGGGCACAACATGCGTTTTTGCGGAGCAAACAGAGGGAGTAAGCGAACAGTTATCATCTCCCCCCCTTCTTCTGGCGAGCAGCGGGATTAAGGTGGCTGCGACTGGTGAAAAGACATCCGCTCCTCCCGTCTCCGTTGCGCAGGCAGGGATTGATATTACAAAGAGCGCATCAGGCGGTAACATCCTGAATCCGCTTCCAGGCGAAGAAACTACCGACCGTCAGCCGATGATCGGTGTTAAACTTCCTGAGACCCCCGCCATTAAACCTGAATCAATAAAGATTTTTCTTGACGGCAACGATGTTACGGGCGAAACCCAGGTCAGCATTGAATACATCTTCTATCTTCCAGCAACGCCTCTTAAATACGGCGTCCACAATGTGCGGGTTACTTACAACGATGTTAATGACAATCCGCTTCCACCTGTTAGTTGGGATTTTTCAGTGGTTATGGCTGTAAGGGAAATTCCCAAGGTAAGACCAGTGAGACCCGTAGTTAAAGAACCATCCGTATCAACGAGCGGGAAAATGACAATTGAGATCGGCGATGTTTACCTGAACAATGCCAAGCGCGCAAACAACTGGCCCAGCACTGACATCAAATATAAGGAAAGCGAGCGGCTGCTGAATATATTTGATTTTACACACAAGTTCTACGGCAATACCATAATCGGGCATTTTGACCGCACAATTGAAGAAATTACAGGCAGACCTAACGACCGCGGATACCTCAATTTTATTAACACAACGCATAACATAACGCTCGGTGATTACACCACATCCGCCGATGAGTACAGTGAATATTCCATCTCCGGCGTCAGAATGCGCGGTATTAAAGCAATGCAGCAAACCCCGATATTCCATATTACAAGTTTATTCGGACGCTCACAGGAACCCCAGGACGGCAGATTCAAGCGCACTACTTACGGCGCGAAATTAGCCTACAACCTGACAAATTCCTTCAAGACAAAACTGATTCTCCTGAGGAGCAGGGAAGAAGGCATCGCATCAAGTTCATCCCTGCCCGCAAATGACAACTTAATGAGCCTTGTCAACAATTTCACCTACAATAAGAGGCTGTCGCTGTTTTCTGAGATCGCCACTGATAAACGCTCGGTGTTAAATGTTAATGCTGCGACAATTGCCGGAAAGGACTCAGCAGCCAAATTTTATCTTAACTACAAGGTTAATCCAATTGCTCTCACGGTTGGTCGCCGCTCTGTGGGACCAAACTTCAATCCAACCACACTGGGAACTTTCATTGAAAAGGACAGGGAAGGCTCGTACGCATCCTTTACTTATGCTCCATCTAAAATCTGGACAATCACTACCTTTTATGACGATTATCATAACAACCTGCATCATCAAAGACCTTACGATTATACCGATGATACCGCGAACTCTATCTCCTCACTTACATACAGGTCAACGAAAATACCTAACTCTTCATACCGTTACAGCAAACTCTATACTTTAACTGACGCTCAGACCGGTTTTCCCGGAACTACCCGTAATGAATCAACTTCCGAAAACCTTACCTTCAGTTACAACTTGCCTGATCTGAAAACTCTTGTCGGCTCACGATTCATGATGGTCCTCTCGCGGTACGATATTGACCGCTTCACCAACACCGGCACGGCTGTCCTTTTCTCTATGCGCTCGGACACCAGTAACTACACTATCTCCACAAGATACAAGTCAAAGGCAGTGTTCTCATATAATAACACCCATAACGATACCATTACTGATACTGTTTCCGCTTCCACTACACTTACTGAATCCGAAAGCACCACCGATGGCTATGCCTTGCAATTAAATGTCGTTCCCTTTAAATTCATCACGAACTTTGATTTCCGACGCTCTGTCAGAAGCACTATTACCACAACAGCCGCAGGATCATCCCTCACCGGTAACACCATTGAGTGGTCAAAGGGCTTAACAATGGTTTATTATGTTACACAGAAAAGCAAACTCAATTTTTCATACATTGATTTCGATCGCCAATACAGGGCGGCTATCAACGCAGGGCGTAGTTACGATGAGAGACTCGCCTCATTGAGTTATTCATTTGAATTTTAATCACTGCGGGAAAAGTCGTTATATGATTTTTTAGCCCCTGAAAACTAAAACACAAAATAGCGCGAAATTTTGTGCCAGTTTTGTGCTTTGGTGATTTTGTGGCATTTTTTTATGTATGGCGATGTTTTGTGTCAATAATATTACGCATAACGCACTTATTCCACAAAAGTCTCTATGCGCAAGATCATTTTCACTGTAATCCTGCTTTTTATCTTCACATCAGGTTTTCTGTATTCACTTCTCATTCCCCCTTGGAAAGCAAGATTCATACAGCAACTCACCACCCAGATTCAGGCTGTTTCCCACCTGCGTATCCAGATCAACAAAACAGGCTTTCATCTCCCTGCAACAATTACCTTAAAAGATTTTTCAGCGATTACTAAAGACCTGCCGAGGCAACTGATCTTCTCCTCCTCTGAAATCAGGGTGCGCCTGAATATCATTTCTTTATTCAGGGGTAAAGCGAAGCCGGAAAGCGTTGTCTTCTACTCTCCTTCACTTTACATCGTAAGGGACGAAGAAGGAAAATTGAATGTTGCAGATTTAATCTCCACAAAGGAAGACCTCTTCGCTCTTTTTCCGATTGTTAAAGTGTCAGGCGGACGCATTGATTTTGTTGATTACTATGAAAGCGCCGATAGCGTGCATCACAGGTTCTTCATTGATCGGGCAACTCTAAAATATCTCAAGGACCAAAGCGTCAGCATACAGAGCCCTGTTATGAAATACGAAAAAAGCCGATTCGCCCTGAATGGTAAAATTCCAATTCATCGTGGTGATAATTCTCTTGCTGTTACTTCTGATCATTTCCCGACGGAAGACGCTCTGAAGTTGCTTTCTATCTTTAATAGAACGGAAGTATATAGATATAAGGACATCGCTTTTGGAACTATGAGCCTTAACATCAGGTTGACAGAAAAACAAGGGAACGAGAGAGTAGAAGGCGAAATCCTTATGCCACAGGGAAAGTTGCTGAATTACAAAACGGGGAAATGTCGCGCAAAATTCACTCTTGAAAGGGACGGCAGTCTTAACATTGACGAGGTCGGCATCAGACTTGAAGAGAAGGGCTTGCTTCTCGCCAGCGGGAAATTTTCAACGCGGGGTAATCAACCATTTTCTCTCAAGGCACATCTTGAGAACTTTCCCATCAATCTTTTTACATTATGGCTGGATGAAACATACCCCCTTAAATCCGGGAATGCCTCCGCCGATCTAATGCTCAGTGGACAGTATAAAAAGCCTGAAAGTTATTCCGGCAGTGGCGAAATTAATCTGGTCAACTTCGCATTGCCGTCTGTGAAGAAGGGATTACAACCAATATCATTAGACGCCGCATCAGCACGGTTCACGATCCAGAAAGGAGTCGCAATATCACAGAAGTGCAATATCAGAATGAAGGGGCTGAAAATGGAATTGAGCGGCAAGGTGATGCCGGACGAATCTTTGAGTCTTACAGGCAGTGCGAAGGTGAGAAAGATGGAACTTGACGACAACAGCATAAAAGAAGTCCTTGAACCGCTTCTGAAAGAAAAAGACAGGGAATACAGTTTAAGAGTTGAGATTGGCGGCACACTCTCGGCGCCGATCCTTGATTTCAAATTAACAAGATAAAAAGGATGTACAGAATTTTTATCCTGTTCATCCTGTTAATCCTGTCCAATATTTGATTCAAGTTGAAAAAATTAGTTGTTAAGAATATACTTTACATAAGCCGCCAGGGGTGCCGACCGGCTGAGAAGAAGCAATCGGCTGCATAAAGATCATAATAATAATCCTTATGCAGTATGAAGCCCTAACCCTTGCACCTGATCTGGGTAATACCAGCGTAGGAAGAGCGGAGCGAAAAACTTCCGTGCCCCTGTAGGCGGTGCGGTTTTTTATTTTGTGGAGAAGAGCAGTGCGTGTCCATTACGATACCAGACTCTTCAGAATTCTTGACGCCAATCTCAATCGTGCTGCTGAGGGGTTGCGTGTTATTGAGGATTTTCTTCGCTTCTACAAGGATGCGCCTGCGCAGGCAAAAAAAATCAGAACGTTGCGACACCGCATACGAGATGGAATAAAGAAAATACCAGGAGGTTATGGATACCTGATAAACGCAAGAGATGCCGCCTCCGATCCCTGTCGGACAACTTCGCCGCAGGTGAAACACGATGCACAGTCCATGCTCGTCTCCAATTTCCGCCGCTCGCAGGAAGCAATCAGAGTTATTGAAGAATCCTTAACATCTCTCTCAACTGAATACTCCGCGTATTTCGCAGCGCTCCGTTTTGAACTCTATCAACTGGAAAAAGATATTATTACTTCCACAGCCGGCAACTTGAATAAAAAGTCCATACCGCAGGCGCCCTTTATTTATGTTATTGGCTCTGTTGGGGATTTCACTTCCAACCGCTGTAAGGCGCTGATGTCTTTAGTTGAAGGCGGTGCGCGGGTAATTCAGTTGCGGGAGAAAAATGCCGCAGATGTTGAACTTTTAAGCGTTGCGAAGAGGATGGCATCCGTAGCATGGAAATCGGGAGCGGTTTTTATTCTCAACGACAGGGTTGATCTCGCACTGATGTCAGGTGCGGATGGCGTGCATCTCGGCGAGAGTGACCTTCCGCTATCGGAAGTAAAAAAAATTGCAGGAGGCAGCCTGTTAATCGGCGTTTCTACACATTCATACCAGGGAGCGCTCCGTGCCGCTGATGAGGGACCCGATTACATTTCTGCCGGTCCTGTTTTCCGCTCGCCGACGAAGCCGGAACTGACACCGATTGGCTTGAAGGCACTAAGGCGCATCTGTGCAAAAGTTAAAATACCAGTAGTTGCGATTGGCGGCATAAACGAAACGAACATAGTGCAGGTTTTTGAGGCAGGCGCTTCTGGCGCCGCTATGATTTCAGCAATTAAAAACACGGCTGACGCCGAAAGGTATTTGAAAAAAATTCTGCGCAAGGTTGCAGGGCGCACTCACCAGTGCGCGCCTAAAAAAAGATTTAATTTAAATAAATGAACATAAAAATCAGAATCAACGGGGATGAACGGACGATAGCAAAAGGACTCACAGTAGCGGAACTGCTTGATGTCCTAAAGGTGCGCCGGCAGACCGCCATCGTTGAGCATAACAGGAACATACTTGATAGAAATAGTTATGAAAAAACAATCGTTATAGAGGGCGATGAATTTGAACTGGTGCGCTTCGTCGGCGGCGGATGATTTTAAGATTCAGATTCAAAATTAAGGGGATTAATCAATTAAATTTTACCTGGCTGCTGGTTGCTGGCTACTGGCTGCTAAACAAGGGAGGCAAAAATGGACGATGTATTGCGAATAGGAAAATACGAGTTCCACTCTCGTTTAATGGTCGGAACTGGAAAATACGAGAACTTCAGTGTAATGAAAGAGGCGATAGAGGCATCGGGTGCACAGTTAGTTACCGTTGCTGTGCGGCGTGTGAATCTGGACAATCCGGGTGAGGAGACATTACTTGATCACCTTGACACCTCCAGGATCACGATACTGCCGAACACGGCGGGGTGTGCCACGGTGGAGGAAGCGGTGCGTGTGGCGCACCTTGCGAGTGCCGCAGGTCTGTCCGACCTCCTCAAACTTGAGGTAATAGATGACCCTGAAACACTGCTGCCGGATGTTGTCGGCACGATTGAGGCGACAAAGATACTTGTCCGCGACGGCTTCACCGTGATGCCATACACATCAGACGACCCGGTGGTGGCAAAAAAACTGATAGAAGCGGGCGCCGCCGCCGTTATGCCGTATGCCTCGCCTATCGGTTCAGGGCAGGGGTTTATTGATTTTTCGTTTATCAAACTCATCGTGAATCGGTTCAGCGGCACAGTTCCCATAGTGGTAGATGCGGGACTTGGCGTGCCATCCGATGCGGCGCAGGCGATGGAGATAGGAGTGGATGCTGTCCTTGTGAACACAGCGATAGCGCGGGCAAAGGACCCTGTTGCGATGGCTCGCGGTATGCGGCTGGCTGTAGAAGCGGGCAGACTTGGCTATATGGCAGGGCGCATACCGAGGCTTGATTATGCAGTCCCAAGCAGCCCGACCGAAGGCGTTATAAGATAGATAATTCTAAATTTTCGTGAAAATTCGTGTCCTTCGTGGACAAAAAAAATGAAAGAGGTTTTATAAATGGCAACGCTCATTGAAAATGCGAAAAAAGGCAGAATAATCCAGACAGTCAGAAATGTGGCAAAGCAGGAGGGAGTTGATGCTGTCTGGCTCTGCGGCGAGATCGCAGCAGGCAGGGTAGTTATACCGCAGAACAGGAACCGAAGGCATATCACACCTTGCGGCATAGGCAACAGACTGCGGACTAAGGTCAATGCCAATATCGGCACATCGCAGGACAGACATTCCACTGCCGTGGAACTCAAAAAACTGCGCAAGGCGATAGAGGCAGGCACGGACACCGTTATGGATTTGAGCACTGGCGGCGACATCGGTCAGATTCGGCGGCGGATCATCAGTGAGTGTCCTGTGCCGCTGGGAACTGTCCCTGTTTATGAAGCCTTTGTCCGCGCTTCCATGCGGAAGCACGGTTCACCACACATTGATGTTGAGGAACTGTTTGATGTCATTGAGGAGCACGCTGCCGACGGTGTTGATTTCATGACCTTGCATGCTGCGCTTACACGCACTGCGCTGGACCGTCTCCAGCGGCAGAAGCGGACAACAGGGATAGTGAGCCGCGGCGGTGCGCTTCTGGCGTCCTGGATGAGACACACTGACAGCGAAAACCCCCTTTATGAACAGTTTGACCGCCTGCTTCGCATCGCTAAAAACTATGATGTTACATTGAGTCTCGGCGACGGGCTGCGCCCCGGCTGTCTTGATGACGCCTCCGACCGCCCGCAGGTGCAGGAGATGATCTATCTCGGCGAACTCGCACAGCAATCACTTGATGAGGGTGTGCAGACGATTATTGAAGGTCCCGGGCACATGCCGATGGACCTGATCGCAGGTAATGTGCGTCTTGAAAAATCCATGTGCCATGGTGCGCCTTATTATGTTCTCGGACCGCTCGTGGCGGATATTGCGCCGGGGTATGACCATATAACATCAGCAATCGGGGGGGCAATCGCAGCAGAGGCAGGGGCGGATTTCCTGTGCTATGTTACTCCGTCCGAACACCTCGGTCTGCCGACGCCGGACGATGTCAGGCTCGGCGTGATTGCCACCCGCATAGCCGCTCACGCCGCAGATGTATGCAAACTTAATGAAAATGCACAGGACCACCTGATCTCCAAAGCAAGAAAGTCTCTTGACTGGTCTGCCCAGCAGAGACTCTCTATTGATCCTGAAAAATTTAAGATTTACGACCGGAATAAAAGACTAAAAAAAGCGGATGATAAAACCTGCACGATGTGCGGGGAATACTGTGCCTATCTTGTTTCCCCTGAATAAACAGCGGTTATACATTCAGGTCAACCTTGGCGACATCGCTCAGGCTTCGCAGCGGTTTCGCCTGGGTTATTTCTGCCTGCTTTAACACTTCTATCAGTTTCAGGAGTGATTGCCCCTGAATCTGGATACTGCGCTGGAGTATTGAATCTAACGAGGATGATGTCGGTTCAACTGCCACTATATTTACCTCCCGTTTCAGTTATGACTTATTTTAAAAGAGACACATAAACAACGCTAAAATACAAGTCCTTATATATACTAAATCGGCAATGTCTTTGAAAACTTTAAGCATCCGAAAAAATTCCTTTTATATTATGTTGTAAATCTTGCAAATCCTGTTAATCCAGTCTAATTTTAATTTTAAAACTTACTAAAGTTTTAACTGAATGTGCCGATAAGAAAAATGCAGGAGAAGCGGCAGTAGACCTTTGTGTCAGGCTGCAAGGATGGCAAAACTTATCACGGAGGATAAGAATGCAGATGTCTTATGAACATCGCGGGTAAAATTGATGCCGCTGAAGTTTGCCTGTAAAAAAACCGGTGGATTTATTCCATCGGTTTTTTATTTTTACACATTAATCGGGGGTGATGTGTATAGATTTACAGACAGTATAAAAACTAAAAATTAAATTTAAGCGGCAGCGCGGGCAGGGAATTCTATTTGCAATTCCTGTTTTTGAGTTGGGCATTGCTGTATATATGAATTTGCGTGTTTGTATTCTCGTATGCGCAAAACAAGATATTCTGCTCTGTGCTGTAACATAGCCGTTGTATTTGCGATGAGACGGTTTTGCGTTGGCATTTTTGCCTGCTGCATGATCATTTTATGTATGTGTTTGGTAAAAATGATTGAGTAGGGGCGCGATTCATCGCGCCCAAAATAGCCGTTTCATCCTTGAAAAAGGGGGGAGCAAAACATGTTAAGTTTACAATCAAATGTTGCGGCGTTGCGCGGCATTGCCGATATGAGGCGGGTGTCTCTGGATGTCTCCGGTGCGATGGAGCGGCTGAGTTCAGGCAGGCGCATCAACAGGGCGGCAGATGATCCCACAGCGCTTGGCATAGGGAAAAGACTGAATGCTTTGGCGAGGGGGCTGATTGCAGCGAATATGAATGTTCAGGATTCAATTGGTTTTTTGCAGTTGCGGGACGGGGCGATGGCTGAAGTAAGCGATATTCTTATGCGCCTTCGGGAACTTGCCGTCCGTGCAGCCAGCGAGGCAACCCTCACAGATGAAGACAGGCAGAAGTTGAGCGGCGAGGCATCCAAACTGGTCAAGCAGATAAACCAGATAAATGAAAACACGAAGTTCAACGAACGCAAGGTATTTATGCCTTATTTTTCAACGGTGCCAGGCGGCTTGTTCGGACCATTAGTGCATTCTGGTCAGGTTTCCATCAGTATTGATTTGGCGGAATATGCCGCTGCCAGCGGTGGCGTCGTAACGGTTGCTGGAACCTGGTTTGACGGCTGGTTGTTTTTTCCTGATATAAACCTTATCTCGCCCGATGGGACAGAGGCTTTCGGGTGGCTGTATGGAGCGTGGCAGAGCCCCAATACAGTAGAAGCGTATGTCCCGTTTGCGGGGGCGCAGGTTGTGAACAATGGTGACTCGCCGGTCAATGCGGGAGTGGACTCCGTGCCGGCGGGGGCGGTTATGGACACCGCAACGCAGATACTTTATGATGGCTGGGCGGCTGTAAATGAGGAGGTTTTTACCATTACCGACCCCGCCCCAGGACTTTGGACTATAGTGATAGACAACGAGGACCCGGAGCCTCGTAAATACGGCGTTTTCGTAAACGAGCCGTCAATGGCACCGGTGGAGATTGACCGTTCGCAAATAGGCGCATTCAGCGATGAAGCAACAAATATGGTCAGTCTTGGCACTTTTGAGGTGGATACGATTGCACTGGGGCTTTCGGTCAATTTTTCATCAGCCGACAGCGCGCGCAGTTCAATTGACAGCGTAGATTCAGCACTGGAATATTTGAACATAAGAAGGGCTGAGAATGGGATAGTGCAGCGTAAACTGGGCGCGGTAGTGGATGAAAATCTTGTCAGAGTTGTGAATTTAACCGCGGGCACATCTAATCTTGAGGATGCTGACATGGTTGAAGAAGCGGTGCGTCTTTCCAAGGGAAAAATTATCACACAGACTGCCTCCGCTGCAAGTATGTATGCAGCAAGCCAGCCGCGCCATGTGCTTGACCTGGAAACGAATCACGGGATCGGCATGGGCGGTGTGTTCACTCGCGGCGGTCCTTTCAGCAGCACCATCAGTTTGTTGCGATGATTGTAAAAATCATTAGAATTTAATGTCAATTATTAATTTCGTGATAATTCGTGTAATTAGTGGATAAATTTTTTAAAAATGCTTGACAACTTTTTCGCCCCTAAAGCAGTCGCCGTCATCGGCGCATCCCGTGTCCCCGGCAAAGTCGGTTTTGACCTCTTCAGAAACCTCGTTCAGTATAATTTCAGGGGACGGATATATCCTGTCAATCCGAAGGCGGGCGAACTTTTCGGTCTGAAATGCTATCCTGCAATCAAAGACATTCCTGACAGATTTAACCTTGCCGTCTTGATGATACCGCCCAAATTAATACCCGATGCCCTGCGGGATTGCTGTGAGCGCGGGGCGGATTCGGCAATAATTATTTCGGCGGGATTCAAAGAGACGGGCATTGAGGGGGCTGCGATAGAACGAGAGATGTTGAAAACCGCCGGAGAATGCGGGATGCGGCTGCTTGGACCTAATTGTCTGGGCATAATAGATACACATTCTCGTCTCAATGCCTCTTTTGCAGCGGGGATGCCTGCGCAGGGCAGCATCGGTTTTATGTCGCAATCGGGGGCGTTATGCACAGCGATTCTTGACTGGTCTTATGGTTCAGGCGTCGGCTTCTCAAAATTTATCAGCGTGGGAAACAAGGCAGATCTTGATGAAGTTGATATACTTGAGATGCTTGGCAGCGACGATGCGACAAAGGTGATCATAGGATACATAGAAGGAACGAATCGCGGGCGCGCGCTTCTTAAGACGGGGCTTCGCGTAACGAAGAACAAACCTGTGATTCTGATAAAATCAGGTTCATCTGAGGCTGGCGCACGGGCAGCGTCCTCGCACACCGGCAGTATGGCTGGTTCGGACGCCGCTTTTGATACCGCCTTCCGTCAGGCTGGCATCATTCGCGCACGAACCGTTGAGGAACTCTTTGATTATGCCGTTGCCTTCTCCACTCAACCATTGCCAAACGGCAACAGGATCGCAATTCTTACCAACGCTGGCGGTCCGGGCATCATGGCAACCGATGCCTTGCAGGGAACTAATGCGAGGATGGCATCGTTTGCGGCAGAAACAATTAATATGCTGAAAGAGAAACTTCCCCCCACCGCGGCGCTTTACAATCCGGTTGACATCATCGGCGACGCACGCGCAGACCGATATGAGAATGCCATCGCTGGACTGCTGACCGATCCGGGTGTGGACGGACTCATAATTCTTCTTACCCCGCAGGGAATGACGCAGATTGAGGAAACCGCAAAAAGTATTGTTTATTCAACTATAGAGAAAACCAAGCCGGTCCTCACTGCCTTTATGGGCGAAGATATGGTGGAATCGGGGATTCATATCCTGAAAAAGAACAGTATTCCCAATTACAGTTTTCCGGAGCGTGCGGTTGCGGTTTTTTCCCGAATGGCTGATTATGTGGCGTGGAGGGCAACAGAAACGGTTGAGCCTGTGAAAGCGGAGTATAACAAGGAAAATGTCGGCAGGATCATCGCTGATTTCAAGAAGATGAGAAAAACAAGCATTGCTGGCGAGAGTGCGCTTCGGATTTTCAATGCGCTTGGGATACGCGTGCCGGTCTACAGGATTGCGAATGACATAGAAGAGGCAAAGGAGACGGCGGCGGAATTAACTTATCCTGTAGTGATGAAAGTTTCCTCACCGGACATATCGCACAAATCAGATGTGGGCGGCGTGGTTGCAGGGATTTGCGACGAAGATGCGCTTGTGCGGGCATACAATCAGATACTTGTCAACTGCCGCAGATTTGTCCCGCAGGCGGTGATTCAGGGCGTAGAGATTCATCAGATGGTTACGGGCGGCAAGGAAGTGATTGTCGGAATGATACGGGATTCGCAGTTCGGTCCGATGGTGATGTTCGGACTCGGCGGTATTTATGTGGAAGTTTTGAAAGATGTGAATTTTCGGGTCGCACCTCTGCGTGAGAGCGACATTGACTGTTTGATCAATGAGATGCGAAGCATCAAACTGCTTACAGGCGCGCGAGGCGAGAAAAGGAAAGACTTGAATGCGGTGAAACAGACTCTCAGGCTCATCTCCACGCTCGTGATGGATTTTGAGGAGATAATTGAGATGGACATCAATCCGCTGATGGTTCTGGAGGAAGGGCAGGGAGTGTATGCAATTGATGCGCGCTTCAGCATCAAAGTAGACTGATAGGGGGCATCGTCATGAAGGCATTTTATATAGGTTCAACGAGCGAGTATACCGGCAAGAGTCTTGTGTGCATCTGCCTTGCGAAGATGTTAAAAGAGGAAGGGAAGAAGGTCGGCTATTTCAAACCGTTCGGGACGCTGCCGGTTATGTCGGGCAGTGTGGTTACCGATGAAGACGCGCTGTTTATGAGAGAATATTTAGAGATGGAAGAATCGCCGGAAGACATCTGTCCGATAGTGCTTACGCATGATCTAAAAATTCAGGCATATCGCGGGAAGGCGGGTGATGTGAAAAAAAAGATACAAGAGGCTTACAAGCGGGTTTCAAAGGGACGGGATGTGATCTTAATCGGCGGTGGACATACCATAGATGAGGGCAGGACGCTGGGCGTGCCGGTCAGTGAAATCATCATGGAAACTAAAAGCAAGGTGATCCTTGTTGAGAGATACGATGAATATCACGGATTTGACACACTGCTTGCGGCTGGCGACAGGTTCAAGGGAAACTTCGGCGGAGTGATATTGAACAAGGTTGAACCTGAGAACATAGACTTCTTTCGCAACATGATAGTTCCGTTTCTGGAGCGCGAGGGAGTTAAAGTTCTGGGGATTATGCCGCGCGACCCGCTGTTGCTGTCGGTGAGCGTGCGCGACCTCGCGCAGCATCTCGGCGGCGATATTATCACAGCAAGTGAGCATCAGGGCGACCTGATTCAGAATTTTGTAGTTGGCGCAATGGCAATTGATGCTGCGATGTCGCGATTTCGCAGGGTTCAGAACAAAGCGGTCATTACCGGCGGCGACCGGTCAGACCTCCAGTTGGCGGCACTTGAGACCTCCACACGGTGTCTGATACTCACCGGCAGCATGTATCCGCCGCTGATAATTCAAGCGAAAGCAGATGAAATGGGAATACCGATCATTGTTGTGAAAGATGATACTTTGAGCGTTGTGGAAAAGATTGATTCACTTTTGGGCAGACCCCATATAAAGGAGGCGGAGAAAATCAAGCGCGGACACGAGATTTTTTACGAAGGGGTTGATATTGAAAAAATAAAGCAATTTTTAACTGGCAACCAGCGGTAATGTGGATTTAATGTTACCAGTTTACTTTTCTTTAAGCCATGCTTCGTTGAATTCCGCATGTTTAATGAATTTTCTTCCATCGCTCGTGTAGGTGAGATGAATTATGCCATCCGTATCCTGTATCAAAAAAGGATACGAAAACTCCATACCCTTTGATTCCAGAACTTTTTTGTATTGCCACGAAACGCCCCCGTCTTCTGACATGGCGACGCTCAACAGTGTCCTCTCCCATGGACTGTCGTTGAAGGCAAGCACGAGGGCGCCGCTCTTGAGCGATATAAGGCTGATACCGCTGTCCGGGTTGTAAAATTTTGTCCATTTAGGTTTACTCCAGGTCTTTCCCCAATCGTCTGATGTTGACATCCAGACCCTGCCTCCCTCAACATGATTTCTCATCATCATTATCATCCTGCCCTCACCAAGGTGCGCAACCGCCGGCTGTGTGCTCGCCGGCTTGCTGACGGGCGCCACATAATCCTCCTGGGTTCGGAATCCATCTCCGCTTATCGCTACACCTGACCGCAATGGATTGCCGAAAGTCCCCGGCAGCAACAGTCTGCCGTCGGGCAGTTCAACAACATTGTTTCTTATTGCCACCTTGACCTCCCACGGCTCCGACCAAGTATAGCCGTTATCATCAGAAGTCTGCGCGTATGCCTTGCCCTTGCTCCAGTCCGTCCTTTCTCCTCCATATTTCACCACATAAAAAAGCCACACTTTATCCTTTGAATCGGTGAACAGGATAGAGTTACCTTCTGCCTTGTCGGGATTATCAACGAGGCGGGCGGGCTTTGACCATGTTTTTGAACCTTTCAGACGGCGCGACACCCACAAAGCCACATCAGGATTTCCCTCTTTTGAGCCGCCGAACCAGGTAACCAGCAGGTCGCCGTTCGGCATTTGCGCAATGCTTGAGGCGTGGTTTTCGTGATGTGCCGTATCATATTGAAAGACAGGCTCTGTTGCGAAATAGGGTTCCTCGTTCCCCCCCTTTGCATCAAGTAAGAGTGAAAGAGCGATAGAAATACAAATTATTAGTAATGTTGTCTTGAAAATTATACGCATCTGATTCAGTATGAATAGATTTTTAATGCTTGAGTTAAGTTTTGTTTCAAGCATATCAGTTGACAAATACGGTATATATTATAAAATCGCAGGATAGATTGCAACAAAGAAACTGAAGCAAAAAATCTGGTGAAAAAACTACATGTCCTTTTAACTCCGATCCGTAAAATTTTTCAATCTCAATCAGGCGGACTGTTGCTCGTAATTTTTGCGATGGTAGCGGTGCTGACCACTTTTTCCGGCTCGCACCTTGATCCTGTAACAAGCAGGCAGGTGAACAATTTCCTCAACCCGAACACGATGCTTCAGATGGCGATAGATGCCACGCCGTTTGCGATTATGGCTGTGGGGATGACAATGGTGATCATCTCCGGTGGTATAGATTTGTCGGTGGGTTCAATTTACGCCCTTTCAGGCGTCTTGATGGCGATGGCGCTGCGTCCGATTTACGATGCACCGACATTGCAGACTGTAGTCGCCGGACTCATCATCTGCGTTGGGATAGGGCTGCTGTGCGGTCTTATCAACGGCATACTTGTTGTCGGGCTTGGAGTGCATCCTTTCATTATAACGCTCGGCTCAATGTGGGTTCTGCGAGGCATTGCCTTCGTGGCAAGCAAGGCTGAGAGCATCCTCGTGCCTGATTCGCTGATTGGCGCCATCAAATCATCGCTTGGACTTGGGGCTGCGTTGAGTCCCATTCCGATGCTGGTGATGTTTGCGTTTACGGCGGCGGGATCAATTTATCTGACCCGAACGGTGGCGGGCAGGCATATCTTCGCTGTTGGGGGAAACCGTGACGCCAGCCGTTACGCCGGTCTGCGCCTTAATCGGATTCTGATAAGCGTATATACGATTTCGGGTCTTGCGGCAGGCATTGCTGCCTTCCTCGGCGGCGGTTATTACGGCGCCGCCTGCTGCATTGATGCCAACGGTTATGAACTTTTTGTTATCGCTTCCGCCGTTGTCGGCGGCGCCAGCCTGATGGGCGGAAAGGGGAACGCAATCAACGCAATGCTGGGGGCTGTTCTTATTACTCTGATCAAGCAGTCCATTATCACGCTGCGGATTGATGAGAATTACCAGTGGATAATAATCGGTTGCGCAATAATCATAGCGGTTGTGCTTGACCAGACCAGCGCACTGCTCTCTGAAAGACGGATGGTAAAGGTCGCAGCAGGCGAAACACTTGAGACGCGAATTTAGAGTAATGCGGAGTGTGGAGTGCGGAATGCGGAATGATTTAAATGCAGGGTGATGAATGAGTAATGAAAATTTAAAAGAGAGAACAAAACGGTTTGCGATTAATGTGATCAAACTTGTAGAAAAACTTCCAAAGAATCAAGTTGGTAATGTGCTTGGAAGGCAACTTTTAAGGGCAGGGACATCTGTTGGTGCGAATTATCGTGCTGCCTGTAGAGCAAGATCGAGGGCTGATTTTATTTCAAAGATGGGAATTGTTGAGGAAGAAATTGATGAAACATTATATTGGTTAGAATTACTTTTAGAAGCGAAATTAGTTGATTTAGATCAAATTAAACATTTAATAAAAGAGGCGAACGAAATATTATCAATTGTGGTTACATCTATCAAAACGGCTCGGAGAAGAACACGATGATTAATTCCGCACTCCGCACTCCGCACTCCGCATTCCGCATTAGATATAAGTGTAAGCAAAATATATGATGAAAGGGGTGATGTGAAAATGGTCAAGGTATTAAAGGCAGTTGCAGTGATGTTTTGTGTTATGCTGGTTGTAGGTGTAGTGGGCTGTCGCAAGCAGGTGTCAAAACCGACGATCAAGATCGCGCTGATAGCGAAGAGTTCCACAAACCCGGTATTTCTGTCGGCGCGTGTCGGCGCAGAGGCGGCGGCAAAGGACTTGTCGGCGAAACACAACATAAACATCATAATAGACTGGCGCACACCGCCGAACGAGGACGGGCAGGTGCAGGCGCAGAACATCTTAAAGGCTGTAAATGAAGGGGCAAATGCGATCCTCATTTCCTGTTCTGATGCAGGCAAGGTTACAGGCGCAATCAACGATGCCGTCGCGCGCAAAATCCCCGTAATGACCTTTGACAGCGATGCGCCGCAGTCCAAACGGTTTGCCTTTTATGGCGTTGACGACATCAAGACAGGGCAGGCGGTGATGAACGAACTGGCGAAGGTGATGGGTGGAAAAGGCAATGTCGCCATTCTCGCAGGCAATCAGAACGCACCGAATCTTCAGAAGCGCGCAGAGGGTGTTAGAATTGAAGCAAAAAAATATCCCGGAATCAAAATCGTTGACACCTTCTACCACATTGAAACCCCGCAGGACGCGGCTGCCAAAGTGATTCAGGTGAACAATGCGCACCCAGAAATCAACGGCTGGGCGATGGTCGGCGGCTGGCCCCTGTTCACGAAGGCGCTTCTGGACGAAAAAGTTCTTGACCCTAAAAAAGTTAAGATCGTGGCAGTTGATGCACTGCCTGCACAGTTACCCTATGTTGAAAAGGGCACCACACCCGTTCTGCTCGCACAGCCAACCTTCAAGTGGGGTTACATCTCAGTTGAGAAGATCATTGATAAAATTTATCTCAAGAAAGATGTTCCTGTGATCAACGAGATGGAACTTATCCCGGTTACAAAAGACAATCTCGGAGAATGGGCGCGGCAGTTGAAGGACTGGGGCTTCACCGATGTGCCTGAGAAATACTTGAATATGTAAAGGTTTCGTATATCGGTTGCGGTTGCGCCGCTGGAATCGTCTTTTGTCTGTCGGTTGCGGGCTAAAAACTTGTTCCACTCATCAAAGATAAGGATTACCAAGATTTATGTTGTTGTTTGACGCAACCCAAAACCCATTACCGATTCCAGCCGCGCAACCGCAACCGAAAAACTAAACAGCAAATATGGTATGTCCTCCTATCGTCCACTTTGAAGGCATTACCAAGCGTTTCCCCGGCATCGTTGCGCTCAGCGATGTTAGCGTGGAAGTGGCGCCGGGCGCATGCCATGCACTTGTCGGCGAGAACGGCGCCGGCAAAAGCACTCTCGGGAAAATTCTATCCGGAATTTACCCTTATGATGCTGGCAAACTCTATGTTGACGAGAAGCCTGTTAGGTTTGGCAACCCGCTGGATGCCCTGAACGCCGGCATCGGTGTTGTCCATCAGGAACTCGCCTTCTGCGAGAACCTCTCCGTCGCTGAAAATCTCTGCCTTGAGCGGTTGCCGTCGGCAGGACCTTTTTTATCGCGCCAGAAGATGTATCGGAAGGCGGAAAATCTATTAAGCGCAATCGGTGCGCAGGTTGATGTTGCCCGCCGTTTGGGCGAACTGACCATCAGCCAGCAGCAACTCGTTCAGATCGCCGCTGCCGTCGGTCGCGGCGCACGCGTCATCATCTTTGATGAACCCACAAGCAGCCTCTCGCAGCACGAAACCGAGCGGCTCTTCGCTCTGATTAAGCATCTCCAGGCGCAGGGCGTTACC
>JBFMBQ010000452.1:0-6295 GCA_040755115.1 bacterium | reverse complement strand
CAAAATCTTCCCAGCATTTTTCCATTGCGTCGCGGTATTTTTGTGGTTCATTAACCAGTTCTGCGCAAGTTAATCCTGCGTGTCTGCCGGCGAAGTAATAAATTAACGGCACTACGGGGACACGGTCTGGTTTATCACCAGAGATTGCGGATTCAAATATTTTTTCGGCTTCGGATTTCATTTATTAGACTTTGGTTTATGTTTATAAAAGGTTTCACGCAAAGGGCGCGGAGGAAAAGCAAGGGTCGCAAAGGAATAATGTTCAAAATGTGATTTCAATTATCGTGTAAATTATTACTTCGGGAATGATGAAATTGCATCTTTCGCCGTCATTTTGAAATTGCAGTGTTTCTCTAACAAGCGTGCGCGTATTGATCGCCTGAACAGATTTGACCGGTGTGCCGGGACGGATGGAGATCGGGATGTTGCGCATCGGTGCGAACGGCTGCGGGGCAGGCGGCAGATCAGGCATCACCTTTGCATTTTTTACAGGTGCATTGTAGTTCAGTGCATGCAGGACGAGCCGTTTCCCATCCCTATATGCTGTAAACTTTAAACCGAGATAATCATTAAGCATCGTTACCACAGGCTGCACCGCACCGCCGGTTAACTCTACGATAAGTTTCAGGAATGGACTGTTGCGGTTGACAGGCACCGCACTTTTGCCATCTTTCGCCAATTCGGCGGCGACCTGGAACATCTTTTCTTCCCGTCCCTCTATGGCGGCGTTCAGGTCTGTTGCGTTGGCATCAAAAAGAGCGGGAAATGCCTGCTGTGCAAATATAACTTTCCCCTTGTCCGAATCAACCACTGCATACCCTTCCTTGCCTGCCTTCTGTTTGAGTTCTTTATGAATATCAAGAAGCGTCAAATCCGCCGAAGGAGCGCGGGCAAGGTCATCGTATCTGGCGAAATCGCCGATAAGGATAAGAATGCCGCCGTCGCGCACCCATTTTTCAAGTGCTGCGTGTTCATTTTTAGATACATAAACAGCGTTGCCGATAAACAACACGGGCAAGCGATCAATGCCATCAAAGTCAGGTGTGATAACATCCACGAGAAAGCGGTCTTCTGTGAGCCGGCGGTGCAGATCAAAGAAGGCGCGCAGGTGGCTGCGGTCTGCGAAACGGAGATGCGCCCAGTTCAGGTAAACACCGACATCGGCGTAAGGGAACAGTTTATCAAAAAGTTCGGGATGTTTTCGGTAGAGGTTTTTATATACTCTACGCGTTTCGTTGGCAGTGATTATTGTATCAACATACGCGCCGCCGCCTGCGGCTGCCGCCTCGGCATAAGCCAACTCGCGGGTTTCTTCAGAGCCGTTGAGATAAGGAAGCACGACGGGGCGAATCTTCAGACGATGGCAGTATCGGTAGGCATAAAGGTAATCAAAGTAAATCCCGCTGCCGTAATGTCCCGGGTCGTGATCCTCTTCCAGCATCTGATATTGCACATCGGAGAGCGATTGCATAATGCCTAAATCCTTGCCGTCCTCGGCGCGCCCGATTGCACCCTCCACCCGCGCCGTTGAACCCCAGTTCGGCTCAACTAAAAACTCTTTGCCGCTTAATGCCTCTGCGTGTTCCTTCAACCGCTTCAGAAACGATCCGATTGACCAGCCCCAGAAACGGATGGTTTCCTCGCGGAGTTTCTTATTCCTTGAGAGTAGATCAACGGAATCCATTTCAATGTCGTCTTTCGTGCGGAAGCGGAAGAGTTTTTCAAGTTCCTTCGGAGTGTAGCGTTCGGTGAGGTAATCGCGGAACTTGCTGCGGCAACTCTTGCAATGGCAGTGGATGATGCAGTTGTCAACGAAAACACCGTTGTAACCTGTTAGAATCATCCGCTCAACGATCACCATAAGAAAGCGCACCCAGTTCTCGTTGTTGAAGCACGGCTGGTATCGGTTGAAAGGTCGCACATAGTCAAGGTCAAAGGGATAGGTGAAGTGGAGCCTGCCGTCAGGGTGGCGCTGCATCCATTCAATGGGGTCTTCAGTCGGCTTATCGCCGAAGCCGAATTCCTTATAATCATCCCAGTGTTTATAAAATACCCAGAAGCCGTTCTGCTTCTCGTAGTTGCCGAGAATGGTCTGATTGCAGATGTAAGGGATCAGCCAAGTAACACCTGCATCGTACATTTGCTTTGTGAACTGTTTCACTCGTGTCTCAATGACGCGCATCTGTTCTGGCGTTTTGAAGTATTTCTCGGCGTCAAGCGCGTCTTCTTTCAAAAACACTATCGGATCCCATGCTCCGAGATGCGATTTGAAAGAGAGGTCGTTTGAGCCGACATGAAGTATGTCGGGCGGCGTATCAGCGATATTTTTCAACCATGCTTCATTGCCCTGATGCTCGCTGCCGTAATCAATTAGATAAATCTTTGGGACCACCGTGCGCCAGCCGCTGGCAGATTGTGCGAGGGGTTTATCTTTCAGGACGGAGCCGACGCCTTCAGCGAAGGCTCTTGCGCCGCTTATTCCCCACAACGCCACCGCTGACATCCACAGAAACGAGCGGCGGCTGAAAGGCTGATTGAAGAACAAAATTTTTTCGCATTTTTTGTTCATTATTCTTTCCCTCTATTGATAGAAAATAGTTATATTGTGTAAAATTTAATCAGGAGAGTTTCTTCGCCCTTTTTCGTGCTGCGGCGTGGGAATATAGATAATCAATTATTTTCCTGATTGGACCGCTGGGTGGGAGAAGCGGCAGCATACGGTCAAGTGAACTTAAAAATTTTGAATCCCGTTTCTGAAGGGAAATTGATATACTATAAAAAGCGATTGAAAATAAAACAGCGCCCGCAAATCCCGCTGCTGCGGGATGCAATACATTAAAGAAAAAGAAAGAGAAAACAGCGAAAAGGACAGTGAAACCGCACAGAAAGCCAATTATGCCGCATTTCAGTCTTATATCAAACTTGACCGGTTCCGAAGCAGACAGGGCGGAAGATACCGACTTATCGCCTATCCGAATTTTCTTACGGACTCTCTCCATCGGCTCGCCGCACCCGGTGCAGAATTCTTCACCAGGCTCAAACGGCTTCCCGCATTTCTTGCAGAACTGCACATCGCTCATAAGCAACCCATTCATCAAGCCGCGCTGCACATTGTCATCTGTTCTTCGGCGCGGTGCGGAAACCGCGCCCTACGCAAATGCACGCGGTTTTTCCCTAATTGAACTGATGATAGTCATTACAATTATAAATATCATCGCCTCCATTGCAATACCTAATTTTATCCGTTCACGCGACAAGGCATATTACACCGGCTGCCGCCAATCGCTTATTCAACTGCGCCTCGCTGAGGAAATGCACCTTGATGACCGCGGCGCCTACACAAACACCGGGCTTGCGCCATATTTCTTCGGCGATGAAGGAAAAACAGATGAGGAATTGGAAGAGTTGATACAGAGGAGTTGCGCCGGCGATTGGACGATTGCCAACATTGAGGCAACGCAGGACACATACCGAATCCATGGCTACGCGCGCGATACCTGCCACTGCGAGATCATCGTTACACCGCAGACCTTCCGTCCCGCCACTTACGCCGAGTGTTGTGAACAATAGTGGTTTGTGATTGATTTCTTTGCGCCATTTGCGTGAAATACCTGTGTTTTTTACAATGTCAGGATTAATTCTGTTCAATAATATGATATACTGATAAAATTACAGGCGATTAAAAACCGTTTCTCTAAAGGGGAAAAATGGAACACGCAACAGTTGAATCGGCTCTTGAAATGAAAAACATTGTAAAGGAATTTCCCGGGGTGCGTGCACTGAAGAATGTAAATTTCGCTGCAAACCGCGGGGAAGTCCACGGGCTTGTCGGCGAAAACGGCGCCGGCAAATCTACGCTGATGAAAGTCCTCAGCGGCGTCCACCCCTACCCCACCTACTCAGGCGAACTTGTGGTTGAAGGGAAATCTGTCCGTTTCTCCGGGACACGCGAGGCGGAGCACGCCGGCATCGCCATCATACACCAGGAACTCAACCTCATCGCCGACCTCACAGTGGCGGAGAACATCTTTCTCGGGCGCGAGCCGCTGTTGCGCCCCCTGCGCTTCATTGACCGCGCAAAAATTGTCGCCGATACCCGCGTCTTACTTAAATCACTGAATTTTGACATTAACCCGAACACCGTCATCAGGGACTTATCGGTGGGCAAGCAGCAGATGGTTGAAATTGCGAAGGCACTCTCCTGCGAGGCGCGAATTCTCGTGCTTGACGAGCCTACCTCTGCGCTCACGGGCGCAGAGATTGAAAACCTCTTCCGCATTATCCGGGACCTCAAAGAACGCAATGTTACGATGATCTATATTTCGCATAAGATAGACGAAGTCTTTGAAATCTGCGACCCCATCACCATCCTGCGCGATGGCGAAACGGTGGGGACTTTCCGCACGCAGGAACTGACGCGCGAAAAACTCATCTCACTTATGGTTGGACGCGACCTGACCAATCTCTATCCGCCCCGTGAACCACACATCGGCGATGAAGCGCTGCGCGTGGAAAATTTCTATGTTGATCATCCCTTCCTGCCGGGCGAAAAAATCGTCCGCAACATCTCCTTCACCGCACGGCACGGTGAGATCGTGGGCGTCGCCGGCTTGATGGGCTCAGGGCGTTCGGAACTGGTTACAGCCATGTTCGGCGCATTTCCGGCGGATGTCAGCGGCAGGATTTATATTAATAAAAAAAATGTGCAGATACGCAGCCCGCTGGGCGCAATAAACAACGGCGTCGGGCTTGTTACGGAGGATCGCAAACGGTTCGGGCTTGTCCTCTCAATGAGCGTCTGCGATAATATCTCCCTCGCGAGTCTCGGCATCGTTTCAAAGTGGTGCTTTGTTGACAGAGGGCTTGAGACAAAATTAGTGGATCGTTACATTCGGGAATTAAGCATCAAGACGGCGGGCAGAGGGCTGCTTGTTACCACATTGAGCGGCGGCAACCAGCAAAAGGTGGTCATCAGCAAATGGCTTGCCACAACGCCGAAAATCCTGATACTTGACGAGCCTACGCGCGGCGTTGATGTCGGCGCAAGATACGAGATTTACCAGATTATGAACAAACTTGTAAGCGAAGGCGTCTGCATCGTAATGGTCTCATCAGACCTGCCGGAGATACTGGGAATGAGCGACCGCATCCTCGTTATGCACCAGGGAGAACTGACAGGCGAATTCCAGCGGAATGAGGCGACGCAGGAAACGATAATGGCTTGCGCAACAGGACAGAAGAAACACTTGCGAAGTGCCTGACCTGGCATATTTCCACTAAAATAACTCTGTGTTCTCCGCTTCTCCTGTGTTAATATATTTTTCCCAATGAAAGAAACTTCCAACCGCAGAAATTTCCTGAAAACCGCCGGACTTGCGGGGCTGGGACTTGCACTGCAATCGCTGCCATCGTTCCCCGCTGTGATCAAGGTCGCTAAAATCCGCCTCCGCTTGCGGCAGTATTATTTCAACGATTACCTGATGAATTCCCTCCTTAACTTTTTCAATCGCCAAAACGGTGATATACAGGTCATATCATCATACACAGAGCCGCCGCAAACCTGGGGAGAAGAGATCGCCGCAATTGATACCGTCCCCGATTACCTGACCAGAGGCGAGGAATACGAACTGTTCCTCGCACACAGCACTGAACTCGCAAATATGGTGGACGCAGACATGGTGGAGCCGCTTGATGACTGCTTCGCAAAGGGCAGCCTCAAAACAGAAGACTTTCACATCAGCCGCTACGATTCCGTCCTCGCCTCAACAACTTACCGCGGAAAGATTTGGGCTGTGCCCATTGTTGCCGACCCATACACCCTCTTTTGCAACATGAACATCTTCAGAAAGGCGGGGGTGGAATTCCCTGTAACCACATGGGATGAGACCCTCGCAGCGGCACGGAAAATGGTGATGGACACAGACGGCGACGGTCAGACAAATATTTTCGGCTTCTCGCAATGTTCATTCCAGTTCCCGCTCCAGATTCTAACGCACGGACTGCCGCTTGTTGATGTGAAAAACAAACGGGTAACTTTTGATTCCGACGCGGGGGTGGAGGCGCTCTACCTCTATAGCCAACTGAAGCGCTGCTCGCCGCCGCATGTGGAATTTGAGCGCGAGGACATGGGGATGAAAATATCCGTAACTTCCAACGCCTTCGGACGCTATAAAAATATTGATCACCGCATAGGTCCGCTGCCGCAGGGTGTGGCAAGGGCAAATTCCTACGGCGATTCGGACGGCGCGCTCGTTGTGGGAATAAGGAAGAACAAAAAAGAAATCACAGATGCCGG
>JBFMBQ010000451.1:0-8740 GCA_040755115.1 bacterium | reverse complement strand
TGGCAAACCGACTGCCCGACACCGACGCCGATGCCGTTATAAAAAAAGGAAGCGATCATTACATAGACCTGAGAAAATGGGCGGAAATTCGCCTCGTATCATCAGGGCTTTCCAGAAAGAATATATTTGTTGTTGATATGTGCACCTCGTGCTGCAAGCATTTGTTTTATTCGTATCGTGCGGACAAAGCGCACCGTGGTTCCAATGCGGCGGTCGTGTGCAAGATATAAAATTGAAATAGCAAAAAATGTGGTTTAAAATTTTATTAAAATGATTAAATCTTGATTAGGGGCAAATGACAATTAACGAATTTGAAATTGTGTTTTATACACTTGCTTTTATTGTCCCTGGATTTATCTTTTATTCTGTAATTGCAGCATTTATACCGCAAAGGGTAGAAGTAAAAGAGATATCATTCCTTAGATTTTTAACTTTTAGTTGTTCAAATTATGCTATATGGTCATGGCTTGTATTCTTAATCTTTAAAAGTAAGTATTTTCTTGAATCTCCAATGCGATCCGCGATTGCATGGGGTGTTATTATCTTCGTTAGCCCTATCTCATTAGGTGTTTTATTTGGATGGTTAAGCCAGAAAGAAATTATTAGGAATATTCTTAGTAGAATAGGACTTACCACTATACATTCAATACCTACTGCGTGGGATTATATATTCAGCAAAATAAAACCTGTATGGATTCTGGTGACTTTGAAAGATAATAGTCAAGTAGCGGGTTTTTTTGGTAATGGCTCTATGGCATCAAGTGAATTATCAGAGCGTGATATTTTTATAAGGATGGTTTTTCATATTGATGAAAACGGGCAGTGGGAAAAGGTTGAAAAGACAAATGGCATTTTAATTAAAGGTGATCAAATAAAATGTATTGAATTTTGGGAGGAATAGGAGGAAAAAAATGGAAAAAAGAGAAAAATTTGGCTATCAACCACAAGGCACTAAAGAGGTAGGGAATAACCCACCAAAAGGCGGATCAAATGTAAAACAACCCGAAAGTGGTGATAAAACTAAAAATAATCAAAAATGACCAAAATGATTTAACCTTTATATACATTTTGATCCGAACTTAAAAGGCAGGTAATTTACCATGATGATATGCGCATTCTGCAAGACAAGATACCCGGATGATTTCAGGTGGTGTATGGAAGACGGGAGCGCACTTGAGCCGCTTACTTCACAGTTTGAAACACTGGAAAGGGCATTTCCACATGAAGTTTATACGGACAAGTGTCCGGAATGCGGTGCTGACATGGAGAAGGGTGCGAAATTCTGCGGCAATTGCGGAGTGTCAACAGAACAGGTTGAGTTCGCAAAACCACTACCGCCGGTGAGGGCGCCCGAAATGATGTGCCCATCATGCGGTGAAACCATTACCGCTGATGATACCTTCTGCGGCAACTGCGGACAAAGCCTGACGGCAGCCGCGCCGGCACCGCTGCCTGCCGCGCCTGCTCCATCCATCAAATGCCCATACTGCGATTCGGATTTGTCCTCTGATGATGTATTCTGCGGCTCGTGTGGACAATACCTCAAACCGACTGAGCCGACAGTACCTGCACCACCCGCCGCCGCGCTGACACTCACCTGCCCGAACTGCGGAACGGAAATTGCAGAAGGGGACACCTTCTGCGGCTCATGCGGCTACAGCCTCGCTGAAAAAAAAGCGGAACAAGCGCCGCCGCCTGAAATAGAAGTTTCACCAGTTGTTGAAGTTACAGTGCCTCCGAAAGACCACTGTAATACCTGCGGGGCTGAAATCATCCCTGACGATGCCTTCTGCGGCACCTGCGGCGCACAACTAAGAAGCATAACGGAGTTGCCTTCAATTGAATCTGTAACAGGATCGCGTCCGATATGTTCCTACTGTGGAGTGGAAGGTGAAGCAGGCAGCAAGGTCTGCGCTGTATGCGGTAATCCTTATGAGGGCAAAGTGGAAGAAGCGGAAGAAATTGTCTCACCTTACGATGAGGGTGAGCCATCGCCAATAACGATTGAGGAACCGCCCTCCGTTTCTCCGATTGAAATGGCAGCAGCCCCACCCCCACCGCCCGAACCGCTTGCTCCTGAAGCGACTGCTGGCGAAAAAATATGTTCCTGCTGCGGCACGCCCAATACCGCTGACAGCAAGTTCTGCGCCACATGCGGGATTATTTTTGATTGAACTTTCAGCACATATTTATTGGATAAAAATTCTTTTCAGCGAAAATCACGGCGTTCTCGCCAGGCGGGTTTTGAATTGCTGAAGAGCAATTCTGTTAAGGCGCGCTTCAAGCAGTCGGGCAATCTTGATATCCCCGTAAATTAAATTTTTCTTCTCCTCAGGATCGTCCTTCAAGTTATAGAGTTCTCTCTCACGCGTGAAGTAAATCACATTCTGGTATGTGTTGATAAAGGCATCAAATTTTGTTTTCGGAGTCGTCCGTATAAACTTGAATGAACCTCTTACGAGGCATTTTTTGTGGGCTGACTGGAGCAGGCGCAGGTCGGGTTCCATCTCAACATAAATATATCCTTCCCCCTTCCCGCCCGTGCGGAGTTGAGAAACCACAGATCTGCCAGCAATGTTCTCTGGAACATTAATACCGAGTATTGCCATAACGGTCGGCATCACATTCGTTAGAGAGACCCTGTGCGGCACAATTTGCGGTGCGATGCCGGGGATGAGAATAATGAGCGGCACTCTTATATTTTCTTCATACAGGCTTGCGGCGCCCATCACCCTGTGTTCGCCGAGAGCCTCGCCATAGGCGGAAAGCAGGACGATGACCGTATTTTGCATCAGATCGTTTTCGCGCAGGAATTTGTTTAACTGTCCAATCTGGTAATCGGTATATTTTATCTCGCCATCGTAAAGCGAGCGGATGTGTTCCACATCAAGCGCATTGACTGAAAGTGTGCCGATATTGATCTTTCTGAATGTGTCCGCAGAGATAACATAGCCGAGTTTTCCCCTGTATGCAGGGGAAAAGGTCTTATGATAAGGCGGCGGCGGGTTGTGGGGCGGAGCAACCTGACTGGTATGCAAAAAGAGGAAAAAGTTTTTCCCTTTCTTTCCGCTTATCCAAGCCTTAGCCTTTGCGATTGAATCAGGCAGCGAGGTTACCGTTTCATCCAGCAAATCAAAGCCCTTGTCCATCTTAAGGATGCGAAAGAATAACCAATTTTCAGAAAAGGCAGCCGTTGCATAGCCTTCGCTTTTGAGAATCTCAGCAAAAGTTAGAGCCTGCTGAGGGAGTGTCCGCAAAAGCGCATCACGCACGCCATGAACAGTAGGCATCAGAGAGGAAAAAAGTGTTGCATGCGCTGCCGATGAAGCAGGTGCATTGGTATATGCACTTGTAAAAAGCAGACTTGACGCGGCGAGACCATCTATATTCGGGCTGGTATCACGAATATAACCGTAAGCGGCAAGATGATCGGGGCGCATTGCATCAATACTGATAAGAATAAGATTGCAGCCTTCGGGAGACAGACATTGCCTGGATGTGATTTGAACGGGCTTATAAACTGCGGCGTTTGGTGTGGGTTCTTTTGATTGAAAAAAAGTCATCTGCGCAATAACCGCAGCAGAGAGCAGAAGGAAAATCCTTTTATAGTTGACGAGGCGCGGCAGTAAAAGGCAGGGCAGCAGCAGAATAATCATGCAAATCAGAGGGGAATACCATTCCTGCACTGACAAATGCAAGCCACAGAGCGTAACCAAATATTCGCCTTTCAGCCGTAAAAACAGCGCCAAAAAGACAAATAAAATGAGGAGGGCAATGATGTCTCCCCGGTTTGTCCGCATTGCTCTTTTAATGAACGAACTTCTTTTCGCTGGAATCGCTGGTATCATTTTCAGATAAATTAATACTATCGGAATTTTATCAGTTTTCCATATTTTAACGGCAATTATATAATATATAATAACTGGAGAATAACCCACAATGAGAAGCGATGTAAAAAGGATATTTGAGCAACTGCGGGATGAAGAAAAATGCTGGGATGCGGCATTGCGGCTTGAGCGGCACAGACCGCGAGGCGCGGCGGACGCACTGCTTGAAATGCTGCATGAGCAACTGCCCTCGCACACGGGTCGCTGCGTTGTGTGGCTTGTGGGGATGTTCGGCATCAAAGAGGCAGGGAAAAAACTTGTTGAGATAATGCAGAACCGCGATGAGGGTATAGATGTCCGCTGCGGTGCGGCATTTTCTTTAGGCAAACTCAAATTATCCGATGCGGTCGGTGCGCTCGTGGACTCGCTCCGCGAGAAACCGCTGCGATGGAGCGCTGCGCATGCGCTTGGACGCTATCCGGATGGTCTTGTAAGCAACATACTGGTGAACAGCCTTCGGGACAAAGATGCGGGCATCAGAGAAGGTGCGGTCTGGGCGCTAGCGGAACTGCGTTCTGAGGGGGCTATCAGTGCACTTGAAGAGGCTGCAAAAGATGAAGATGCTGCTGTTCGGCGAGGCGCTGAATGGGCGCTACTGCGAATAGAGCACAGGCGTATTCACACACGATACCGCAGCCTTTTCGTAAAAAGGGCAACCTTTGGAACCTCTGACCTGCGAGTCCGTTGATTATCAGTAAAAATCCCGCTTAATAAGCCAATTTTTCACAGACAATTGATTGAACAGCAATGAAATTAGGTTAAAAATTTATTATTTTTATGGATTGACATGTGCAAAAACAGGTAGTTATAATATGCATGTTCACATCATGAACATAGAAAAGAACGAGATATATAAATCTTCAAGCGACTTCATCACCCTGAGAATGCTTGAAGAAATCCACCAGAATCAGGGTGTCTCACAGCGTGATCTGTCAAAAAACCTCGGTGTTGCCCTCGGCTTTACGAATGCCTGTATTAAAAACCTCGTAAAAAGGGGCGCTATAAAACTGAAAAAGGCGAAAGGCAAGAAACTGCTCTATCTCATCACTCCTCTTGGATTAAAGGAAAAGGCAAAACTCTCCTACAGGGCGCTCATGGAAACCACTTCTTTTTACGCAAAGGCAAAAGACAGCATCAGCGGATTTTTTGAAGCCCTGGGAGATGAAAATATCAGAAGGATTCTTTTTTACGGCGTAGATGATCTCCTTGATATAATTTTAATCGTCCTGCGCGATTTTCCGATAGAGGTTGTCTGCATAATTGATGATGACGGAAAAACCTACAGGACACGAGATTTTCCTGTGCTGACATTCCAGGAATGGGAAGATGCGGTGGAGAAACGACCGGACTTTCAGGTTGACGCAGTTGTGATTTCTTCGCTGAAGCATCTTGATTCTGCCAAAAAGCGATTTAAGAAACACGAGGACAAGATAAAGATAAGAAATGTTTTTGATATTTACTGGGGTGGACGAACATCGGGTTAACTGAATTCTTAATTGAGGGGTTGAAAATGATTGAAGGGAAAAAGATTTTCATAACAGGCGGGGCAGGTTTTATCGGATCGGCTTTAATTGAGAAGTTAATAGGGGAAAATGAGATAACTGTTTACGATAATTTTTCCCGCGATGCGTTGAGCAAGAGGGAAATTTTCAACAGCAAGAATCTGACAATTGTTAAAGGAAACATCACGGACAGGGAAAAATTAGAGGAAGTGATCGGTGGTCATCACCTTGTATTGAATCTCGCTGCGGTGGCGGGCATAGACACGGTAATTTTGAACCCTGTTGAGACGATGCGTGTTAATCTGATGGGCGCTTTCAATGTGCTTGAATCCATCGTAAACAGTTGCAAAGGATGCGAAAGGTTCATCACCTTTTCCACGAGTGAGGTTTTCGGCTCAAATGCGTTCCGCTCTGAGGAGACAGACCAGACGGTGCTGGGCGCTGTGGGTGAGGCAAGATGGACTTATGCCGTGAGCAAACTCGCCTCGGAGCATCTCACTTTTGCCTATTCAAAACAATACGGTCTGCCATCAGTCATAATCCGTCCGTTTAATGTTTACGGACCGGGGCAGATAGGCGAAGGCGCGATCAGGACTTTTATATTAAAGGCTATAAAGGACGAAGATATTGAGATTCATGGAGATGGGACGCAGATTCGCGCTTGGTGTTATCTTGACGATATGGTAGATGGAATACTCCTCTGCATGGAAAAGGAAAAGGCGGTTGGAGAATCTTTTAACATTGGAAATTCAAAAGCCGTTGTTACAATCTATGGGCTTGCAAACACTGTGGTTCGCGTGTGCAACTCTAAATCAAGAATCAAATTCACACGAAAAGATTATGTTGATGTTGAACTGCGCGTTCCGAGCGTAAAGAAGGCGATGGAGATTCTGGGATTTGAGGCAAAGGTTGATCTGGAAGAGGGGATATTAAGAACTGCTGAATATTACAGAAAGTTGCTTTAATTCGGAAATGAGCGCTGGATTTTGTGGATTATCAAATCCTTTTCGTGTTCGTCGGCTGATTCGGGAGGCAGTGAGCCAAAATTCTCTCGATCTTAACGGCATCACGGTTCTGACAGAGGCGGCGAGCGGGAATTTTGTTGTTACCCCTGTGATAGCCGCTGCCGCCGATGCGGAAAAAGTTTGGGCAATCGCCGCTGACTCAATGTATGGTTCAAAGGAGCAAGTTAAAACTTTCACAATATCTTTCGCCGAATTCTGCGGTGTGAGCGACAGAATAGAGGTGGTTTTTAATAAAAGCCCTGATGTGTTGAATTCATCACAAATCGTTACCAACCTTGGATTTGTGCGCCCTGTCAATTCCGATATGATCAAACACTTGAACGATGGAGCAGTGATACCTCTTATGTGCGAAGGTTGGGAATTCAGGTCGTCCGATATAGACCTTAAAGCTTGCAGAGAAAAAGGTATCCCGGTGATGGGAACGGACGAGGATGCCGCAGGGGAAACATTCAACTATGTGGGATTTCTATGTGCAAAAATGATTTTCAATTTAGAGATTGAGATATACAAATCCAGGATTTTGATAGTCGGCAGCGACCGATTTTCGTCAACAGTTGAAAGATGGCTGACGATTATGGGCGCTGACACTTGCAGGTTTAATAATTTGAGAGAACAGAATGCAAGAATTGCGCTGGATAACGCTGACTGCATTGTAATCGCAGACTACAAAGAACCCGAATGCATCATAGGAAACGACGGACAGATAACGGCGGAGGAACTGGCGGGGGCGGTGCCTGGGGTCTCTGTGATTGTTCTTTGTGGTAATGTCGGATGCGATGAAATAAAGTCGTGCGGGCTGCGAGTTTATCCAGAAACCAGGTGTGAAACTGCACGAATGGGACAAACTTTGTCATTACTTGGTCCAAAGCCAGTCGTATATCTTCACGCTGCGGGGTTGAAAGTGGGAGAAGTTATGTTCAAGGCGAAACGGCAGGGATTGAAGGGGAAAGAGTTTGAGGAATTCGTTGTAAAAAACTCGCCGGCGCAAAAAATTCCTGATCACTTCTGACAATAATAATATGATTAACAACATTCGCAGCGAAATAAATATGAAGTTGATAACAGGTGAAGAAAATTCAGTATGGGATAATTTCGTTGCGTCAGGTATCAATCCATGCTTTTACCAGAACAGCGCATTTATTGATTATTACCGATACAAAGTCAGCAGGGTTTACAAAATTGCTTTTCTGAAAAAGGGGGATATTTTTGCAGCGATAGCCGGAGGGATTTCAAAGGAGAACACGGAATTGTTCCTGTCACCCTTTTCAGCCTCTTTTGGTGGGTTTTGTTATTCCAGAGAAACGAAATTGAAGGATGTTTTCGGTGCGATTGAAATAATGGAAGAATTTCTGAATGACAACGGAATCAGAAAAATAGTTATAAGACAGACTCCATCCATCTATTTTATTGAGCCGGACGATTATATCCTGTATGTCCTTGCCTACTTCGGTTACAAGCCTGTTTCAACTGATCTGACATTATACATTTCAAACAACGGGAAGGTTTCAGATACATTTTTGAGGAATGTGAAGAAAGCAAAGCGCGAAGGGCTTGTCTTCACCGAGAGCGAGAATGCAAGTGATATTTTTTCATTCATACATCAACAAAAATTGAAAAAGGATATTCCGTTCAGTATATCTGAAGGCGAACTTATTGATTTAAAAGAACGATTTCCAGATTTAATCAAATGTTATTCAGTTTTATTAGAAGAGAAAATAATTGCTGCCATTATTGTTTATTACTTGAACAAAATTACCGCACTCGGATTCAACTGGGCGCATGATGACGATTTTCAGTCATTACGGCCTGTTGATTTTCTCTTGTTCAGCGCAGCAGAAGCGGTCTTTAAGAATGGAAGTAAGTATTTTGACCTTGGCACAACAACCCTGAGCGGCGAGCCTAATTGGGGCGTTACACGTTTCAAGGAAAACTTAAATCCCTGTGGTGCGCTGCGAATAACTTATGAAAAGGATTTGTAAGATTTATACAAGTTTTATTTAAAAAAGGGGTCAGGTTAATGAGCACAATATTAGGCATCAACATGTCATGTCTTGATACATCAGCCGCTATTCTGGTTGACGGCAAAATAGTTTTCGCCGTTCGTGAGGAGCGTTTGACGCGGGAGAAAAAAACAAGGCGGTTTCCGATCAACGCAATCAGGATGTGCTTGAATAATGTCGGGGCAAAATTAGATGAAATTGATTGTGCGGCGGTATCGTGGAATCCAACCATAAATCTGGAAAGGCATGTTACCGCCCAATCCGGGATTGCAAGATACAAACCTGAACATTTCTATGGCGTTCCGAGCAACCTGTTTTCTTTACTG
>JBFMBQ010000450.1:0-4136 GCA_040755115.1 bacterium | reverse complement strand
AAAAAATTAGATATAAAAGGCTACAAAAGCCTGAACAACATAGAAATGGAGCCTTCCGCCCTGAATATTCTGATCGGTCCGAATAGAAGTGGGAAAACGAATTTTCTTGATCTTTTTGATTTTCTGAGAGAAGCGATGGAAGGAAAATTTATGGAAGCCGTGAGAAGAAGAAATGGAATTGGCGAAATAATATATAAAAATAGTGATGAAAAAATATTTGAAATTGGTGTTCTATTCGATTTTAAAAATTTTTTAGAGATTATAAAAAGAGAAGGATTACGTTTGTTTGAAGGATTCCCAAAATACCCGATCTACTGTTTATCCGTGAGTAACAATTTAGGATTACCATTAATAGAAGAGGAATCATTAAGATTAACGTCTATTACTCTTTTGTCTAGAAGACATAAGGTTAGCAACGGCACTCACTCCGCTGTCTTTTTTTCCAAGGACGAAAGAATTCAAGACATCATAGAAGGAAAAGGAATAGGACTAAAACAGATAGAACCCGAGGAATTGGCAATCGCACAGGTTTTAGACAAATCCAATTATCCACTTCCCTATATATTCGTTGAATGGGTAAAACAATGGAAAGTTTATAAAGTATGCGATGTTGGCGAAAACGCTGAAGTCAGAAAACCGCAAACGGTTATGCCCCTTGCACCGCTTGAACCCGATTTACGAAATCTTACAAACATCATTCATAACCTTTATCTTGAAAGGTCTAAACTCCGAGGATATTTACAAGAAATAGAAGAAACGATCAGACAGGTTTTTCCGGAATTTGAAGGTTTTGAATTTCGCTCCGACATTGGTTATGGAAAAATCGCTCTGAAATGGAAAAGCAAATTTTTTAAAGACGCCGAAGATATGGCCGTGCTCTCCGACGGCACAATCCGCTTCCTTGCCCTTGTAACTCTACTGAATCTCCCCGATCCGCCGCCTGTGATCTGCATAGACGAACCCGAAATCGGACTCCATCCTAAAATGATGATGTATCTTGCCGAGCAGATGAAAGCCGCTTCAGATCACTCGCAACTTTTTGTCGCCACACATTCACCTGATCTATTGCGTTTTATGGATCCGTCTTCAGTGTGGATATTTGATCTGGAAGATGGGGAAACTACAATCAAGAATCTAAGCGAGCAGAAAGAAATTGAAAAATGGTTGAAGGAATATACACTTGAAGAACTCTGGAAAATGGGGATCATTGGTGAAAAGGAATAAAGATTGAAAATAGTAATTCTTTGTGAGGGACAATCAGAAGAACAAGTATTAAAACCCTTGATAAAACCATTTATGGACAAGGTTGCATCACAAGGGCAAAAAGTTGGATTGAAGCCTCATCGTATCCCGGCTGGTAACTTTTTCAAACAAACAGAAAAACATGTATATGATTCTTTGACAAAGTATGATAATGTGCTGGCTGTATTTTCCATCTACGACCTTTACAATTTCCCTTGTGCTGATAGTATGGAAAAAATGGGATACAGGGAACGCGTAATATCCTTGAAAAACTATTTAAAAAACAAAGTTAATGAGAACTATAGAGAAAAATTCTTCCCCCATTTTGCAGTTCACGAAACTGAAGCATGGCTATATGCCTATCCCGAATGCACTAAAGGGATGTTAGGCAAAACATTGCCCTCTGATACACCTCCAGAACAAATAAACTTCGGGGAAAATACACATCCGTCAAAACGACTTGAAGAATTTTTTCGCACAAATAATCCGACAAAGAAACGCTATCTGAAAACTACTCACGGTCCCAAACTTTTTGAAAAAATCATAAAAGATGAAAAGGTGGATCAGATTCGGAAAGAGTGCGAACATTTCAATCAACTTGTTCAAGATTTACTCCGATTATGTAGATAAAGAGGAGAACTCAATGGATTTCAGCCTTCCCGAAGATGTCGTTGTCCTCCAAAAAACCATCCGCGACTTCGTCAGAAAAGAAATAGAACCCGTCGCCGACCGCATTGACAAGGAAGAATGGTTCCCCGAGCCTATCATCCGCAAGGCGGGCGAGATTGGGCTGCTCGGCATCCCTTTTCCGGAAGAATACGGCGGCACTGGGCTTGGCGACATCGCCTACTGTGTCCTGAACGAGGAAGTGGCGTATTCATCGGCGGCGGTGGGCACAATCATCGGGGCACACATCGGCATCGCCTGCAAATCAATCTTCTACTATGGAACTGAAGAACAAAAACAAAGATTTCTCGTCCCGCTCGCAAAAGGCGAAAAATTAGGCGCATTCGCGCTGACCGAACCCGAAGCAGGTTCGGACGCCTCTAACATAAAAACCACTGCCGCACCAGACGGCGGCGATTACATCCTGAACGGCACGAAAATCTGGATAACGAACGGCGCAAAGGCGGATGTGGTGATAGTTTACGCATCCGTACCGCGCTCTGAAAACCATCATGGCGGCATCACCGCCTTCATCGTGGAAAAAAGGACGCCGGGCTTCTCCGTCGGTTCAATTGAGCACCACATGGGCATACGCGGCTCATCAACGGCGGAATTAGTGTTTGAGGACTGCCGCGTGAGCGCAGAGAACCGGCTCGGCGACGAAGGCGCCGGCTTCGCAATAGCGATGAAGGCATTGGATGCCGGGCGCATCGGACTCGGCGCCGGCTGCGTCGGCATGGCGCAGCGATGCCTTGATATGAGCATTGACTTTGCGCGCCAGCGCGTCCAGTTCGGTCAGCCCATCATCAAGCAGCAGGCGATACAGTTCAAACTCGCCGAGATGGCGACAGAAATCCACGCCGCGCGCCAGATGGTCTATCACGCTGCCTGGCTGCTGGATACAGGACAGAAGGCTACGATGCAGTCCGCGATGGTCAAACTCTTCTGCTCGCAGATGGCGAACCGCTGCGCATATCAGGCGGTGCAGATTCACGGCGGTATGGGCTACATGACCGATTATCCTGTGGAGCGTTTCTACCGTGATGTGCGTGTAACAGAAATTTATGAAGGCACAAGCGAGATACAGAAACTCGTTATCGCGATGCAGTTGCTGAGGGAAAAAAGAAAATAAAATTCAACACCCCAATTTTTGACACAGATTAACACAGATAAAGACAGATTTACACAGATGTAAGAGGGTATTTGTTTTTCTATTTTATTAATAGGAGCAGAAAATAGATTGCGTTTTTACCATAGGGTGGTGTCTCCGAATGACGCCGAAATGGCGCGGTGCGGAAACCGCGCCCTACAGTTTATAGATTTGTGAATGCAACCTTTTATATGCTCTTGTTAGTATGTAATGATAATCTGAACTTGTGTCGTTTATATTATAGAAACAGAATATGAAAGAGTTTTCGGTTGAAAGGGTGATCGCTTTATGCAGAAAAGGGGATACAAATGCTTTTGACATTCTTGCAGCGCACTATGGTAGACGCCTGTATAATTTTATTTATTCAGTCGTTGGCAATCACCAATCAACCGATGAGGTTTTGCAGGAGACCTTTATAAAAGTGTTTACCTGCATTAAAAAATACACACGAGATGCCGCCTTTTCACACTGGCTTTACAAAATTGCATACAACCAGTGCCTTGATCACATAAAAAGCGAATCCCGAAGAACCGCGAGAGAGAAATTATACTGTGAAGATTGCTATACGGAGACTTCGGACGACAGGGAAGTTGAGAAATTGGCACTGCGGAGAGACGATCAATTGCGGTTGGTCCAGGCGTTGCAGAAATTATCGGAGAAACAGAGAACAGCGATTTGCCTTTTCACTATCGGTGGTTTTTCCATCAAAGAAGCAGGCTGGATTATGGGATGCTCCGATGGGGCGGTTATGTCGCATCTCCACAGGGCGAGGCAAAACCTCAGAACTTATTTGACAAACGGATTTACAGGGAATGATACAAACAAAAAGGGGGAAATAATTCGTGGATTGTCCTGAAAGAAAGAAAATAGAAATGGTCTTGAACGGCATTTTGCCTGATGATGAGGTGTCACGGTTAACGGGGCATTTTAAGGAATGTTCAATTTGCAGAACCGAATTTGAGATTCTTACAAAAGTTGATGAATCGGTAAGAAATTTCAAGCCTGAGCCGACTGACCCCAGATACTGGGATACAATAGCGGAAAGAACTAAGAAGCGTCTCGGCGATTATGAAGGTTT
>JBFMBQ010000449.1:0-2398 GCA_040755115.1 bacterium | reverse complement strand
TGTCGCCAGGTTTTAGATTCTCCCCGATCATCGGAATTTCAATTGCTAACAGAAGCGACTCGCCCCGCCGCACCACTTCCTTCACCGTGCCCGTTATCTCAATTATTCCTGTGAACATATCAATAAACTTGTGCATTTTTAAGATCGTTGAACGATTGCGCGGCTCGAATCGTAGTTCGGGATTCGTAGTTCGTAGTTTGGGTAAAAGAAAAAAACCGAACTACGAAATACGAACTACGAGTCCCGATTCCAGCAGTGCAACAGCGACCGAATAACAAAAGACCATGAATTTTCGCATCCCCATAGCATATTTTGAAGGTCTGAATTTAAATTTGCACAAGTCCAGCATATCATATAAAAACTATATTCTTTCCATCATAGTTTAGCCAGTATCGTTATTTTGCGCAAACTGTTCAGGAAAACGGGTGAGCAGGATATAATACAATGAATGTCAATATATCGCATAAATGGTATAACCCTTTCTGTCCCGGAACTTTATAAGTGGCTCCAGGCATACATAATTCTTTACAGAAAGGGACATCTGAATAAGCGTGAAATACCGCAACCGCTGAAACAATATTTTGAAGCGCTTGACGGCGAGGAACTCGCTGGGAAAATACTTGAATACCTCAAGGAACGAGAAGATTTTTTAAAAACTTTGATTGATGCAGTGAAGGAACACGCACTGGATGCGTTGATTGAGAAACACACAGATTAATACAGACGCAATAAATAATTCGGCACGGATTCACACGGATTACACGGATTCCGTAGGAGCGCACGGCCGTGCGCCCCTACAAAATACTGTTTAATATTTATCACAAAAGTTATACGGCGACCTGTCGCCGTAAATGAAAGCGACATCGTGATGTCGCACTCCAAATTGATCACCAATTGGAGGAAACAATATCATAGATAGAATCGCTCAATTTCGGTGTTAATCTGTGTTAAAAATTACTTTCTTTTACGAATTTTTTGCTTCGGTTTTTTCTCTGGTGTTTTTCCTTTTTCGGGTTGCTTTGCCCTGTCTTTCCGTATTTTGTTGAGTCTCGCTTTTACCTTGGCAACCGCCTCATCTCTGGTCAGTCCTTCCTTCTGAAGTTTCTTTGACCATCTGTCTAATTTCTGCTTCAGTATTTCTTTCTTGATCTTGAGTGGCGTCGTAGGTGCGTTCTCGCCTCTTATCTTGCTGGAATGTTCTTTAGCAAGGCGGATTTTTTTCCTGATCTTGCCCAGTCTGTTTTCAACATCAACTTCGCCGTCAAAAACCGTTACAGTAGAAACATCGCCTTCAACTTCCACCTCAAAATCCGTCCCGCGCACGCCGCAAAGTGCGGTGGGTGTTTCTATCTCAAAACTTGACTCACTGCCATGTTTTTCTACCTGCAACCTTGCACTGCCTTCCGTCAGCGACATGTAAATTTTTCTGATGTCAGAGGTTTCGTCTGTTTCCATCTTTTTGATCTCGCAGAAAGTAAGCGCACCATAGTGCACGACTGAGCCGTCGTTAAATACTATTTTTACACTGGAATCCTGCCCCGTTTTGATGGTGTCGCCTTCTTTTACGATCGTTTCAAGGGCTGCGTTTTCCCACTTGGTGTCGCCTGCTTTCTTCATCTTCACATCGCCCTGTATCGCGCTTATTATCCCACCCCCTGCATCGGCGGCAAGGGAATATGCAGTTAAAGATGTAAATAATACAGCGGTCAAAAAACATTCAGAGATTCTTTTTCCCATTGATATGCCTCCCATTTCAGTGTTAATCGGCGTAATCTGCGGTTTATTCAGCATTATAATAATAATTTTTCGCGGTAAACCCTGCGCACCTCATTGAAAAAGGCGATGTAATCATCGGTGCGGTAATCTGGATATGTCCAGTCCCACGGGCGGAAACTTTTTTTGTGAAATTTCAGTGTAACTTCTGCATAGATTCCGTCGCGCAGGTAAACTCTGTGCGTGTAATTTTTCGTCGTAGCAAGAACAAGTTTTGAGGCGTCAACATAACCGGGGTCAAGATTTATGCGCCGTTTTATCACTTCGCCATCTGTGATCGCATATTCCTTCTCAATTTCGTTCGTCCTGAGTTTGATTTCAACAATTTCATCGGGTTGTATTAATTTGCGGAAAGAGTAAAACTTCCGATTCAGATTCCCGCCAATTTCTTCTTCGTAATATTTTGTGTGATTGAATGGCGGGAGATCCGCTTCAAGTTCAATCTCGCCGAAGATATTTACAAGATGTTTTTTAACAGCAAGTTCAACTTCAATATCAGCATAAATAACACCTGTAATCAGGTTTACCGGCGGTGGAAATTTAGCATTACCCATTTTTGAGAATATCTCTTATGAACTTGATAGTATTGTCAGCGGCAGTTCTCGGATCGGGCAGGGGCAGAATT
>JBFMBQ010000448.1:0-3989 GCA_040755115.1 bacterium | reverse complement strand
AACTGTTAGAAAACTATTTGAAGAAGAAATCATTGGAAATGACGAGTACCAAGAATATGAGGAAGCTGCTGAGTTAGAACAACAATATCAAACTGCCAAGCAAGAGAGCAAGGATTTTGATAGGCGGCGTAAAAGAGCAAAGACAAAAAAGATTTGTAAGTTTGGTGACATTGAACTTATAGAACCCGGTGTCGAAATGGGCGTGATCGCTTTATTTAACCAAGTATATACAATACAACCTTCTCTGTTTTCGTTCCATGTCATAGACTACGATACAAAGAGAGGATATGACACATTAGTATCTCAAAAAATGCCAACCGATCTGTCAAAGGAATCAATGTTCTTCATTGAGTTTAAGTATATGTTAACCTCAGAGTTTAATCACTCATTTGCCCATCTCGCAGGAGTCATTTGTTGGGACAGCAACCTATCAGAAGGCGCTGAAGTCAGAGATATTGAAGACAAGCGGCGTGAACTTCGCATTACTCCCGCAGGTACGGATCCAAACTACACACGTTATATGTTAGTGAGTCCACAAGAACGTCATAATATCGAAGTATTCGTTTTAAAGGATTATTTGAAGGAAAAATTAGGAATAGAGTTTCGCCCACGACCAAAAAGGACTTGATATTACAGCAGAAAATCAGTTTTTATGTGTTATGTCCTTTCAAAATACAATCTTTTTACCGCCTTGTGCCGTTTGTGAAATGAAATACTTCTCCCACGAAGTGCACGAAGAAAAATATTTGAATTAAAAAAATTGAACCACAGATGAACACAGATAAACACAGATAGAATCTGCGCAAATCCGCGTAAATCCGTGTCAAAAAAAATAGTTATTATTCTTATTCTTCTTTCGCTTTTTACCCCTGCTTCATTCGCCGATGTCTGGCACGCGGAGAATCCGAAAATACTCATCTATATGGACGATGAGCAGAATGATCATCTGCGTGCTTACGGTGTCGCCTACTGGTGCTTGCAGGCGCCTCGCGGCTACAGGGTGCAGTGGCTGTTGAATTACCGCGGCGGGTCGTTCATGGTGGATGATGTGCGTGAGATTCGCGACCGCGCGACGCTGACGGGTGTGTCGTTTGTGGTGATACCGGCTGATGAGGCGAACCGAATCTACAAAGAGATAGAGAATATCAACGCAGAGGTGGTTGTGCTGGAAAAGGCGCCGAAGATCGCCGTGCATGTGCCGCCATATCCTGAGCCGTGGGATGACGCGGTTCGCATGGTGCTGGATTATGCGAAAATCCCTTACGATATGCTGTGGGACAAGGAAATACTCGCGGGCGATTTGAGCAAGTATGACTGGCTTCACCTGCACCACGAGGATTTCACAGGGCAGTATGGCAAGTTCTACGGCAATTACCGCACCGCCGACTGGTATATCCGCACAGTTGATGTATCAAAGAGGACGGCTGCGGAGTTGGGGTTTAGGTCTGTGCAGGATGAAAAGCATGCTGTTGCACTGACGGTGAAGGATTATATGAGTAAAGGCGGTTTTCTTTTTGCGATGTGCTCGGTGCCTGACAGCATTGATGTGGGGCTTGCTGCGGATGGGGTTGACATAGTGCCTGCGGAGATTGACGGGACGCCGATTGATCCTGATGCGGAGCGGCGGCTGGATTTCTCTAAAACACTTGCCTTTCGCAACTTCACACTTGTCAGGGATGCGCGCGAATATGAAATATCGGATATTGATGTAACGCCTCCGAATGTGAACAACCCTGCCCTTGTGCCTGATTTCAGTTTGTTTGAATTCTCGGCGAAGCAGGACCCAGTGCTTACGATCTTCGTGCAGAACCACAAGCAGAATGTCGCCGAGTTTCTCGGGCAGACGACCGCCTTTCGCCGCGATCTGGTGAAGGATGATGTTGTCGTTTTAGCCGACACGCCGGGGACTGACCGCGTTAAATACCTTCACGGCAACATCGGGCGCGGCAGTTTTACATTTTTAGGCGGGCACGACCCTGAGGATTTTGCGCATATTGTCGGCGACCCGCCGACACGGGTTGAACTGCACAAGAATTCGCCTGGCTACAGGCTGATTCTGAACAATGTCCTTTTTCCTGCTGTTCGGAAAAAAGAGAAGAAAACATAGTATAATTTAACCGCGGAGGACGCAGAGCGGTTATGAATAATAAACCAGGATGGTGAAAGAGATGGTGAGAAAAAATTTGGTTTGGAGTACTCTGATCGCAATTTGTTTCTGCATGAGTTTCTGCCTTGTTTCGTGCAAAGGGGGCGGGAAGAAAACCGAGCAGGAAACGGTAAAGCAGGTATTTACTTTCAGCAACGGAACAGAACCAGAAACACTTGACCCTGGAAAAATGACGGGGCTTCCCGAATCGGCTATAGCGATCAATCTGTTTGAAGGGTTAGTAACACTTGACCCGCAAGACCTGCGCCCTATCCCCGGCGCCGCAGAACGATGGGAAGTTTCAGGGGATGGACTCGTTTATACTTTTTACCTGCGAAAAAATGCAATGTGGTCAAATGGCAACCGTGTAACCGCACACGATTTTTTCTATTCATGGAAGCGTGTTCTTGAACCTGCGACTGCATCAGAATACGCTTACCAGGCTTACTATGTTAAGAACGGGCGCGCTTACAACACAGGCGAACTGAAGGATTTCTCCAAGGTGGGTCTGAAGGTGATTGATGATCACACTTTCAGAGTTGAACTTGAGAATCCAACTCCTTTTTTCCTTGACATCGCAGCGTTTCACACGCTTATGCCTGTGAACGAAAAATGCGTGGAAAAACATGGCGATAAATGGACCCGCCCCGAGAACATCATAACAAACGGCGCATTCCTTTTGACGGAATGGAAACCGCGCGACCGGATTGTGCTCGTAAAAAACAATGATTACTGGGATGCCGCTGCGGTGAAACTTCAGAAAGTAACCATACTTCCGACAGATGATGAAAATACATATTTCAAGATGTATGAGGCAGGGGAGACAGAATGGATAAAGAGTGTTCCCCTGCCGCAGATACCGAAGATGAAGAAACGCGCTGATTACCATGCCACTGAATTCCTCGGCACATATTATTATCTTTTCAATGTAACCCGAAAGCCGCTGAATGACCCCCGCGTGCGCAAGGCTCTCAATATGGCTATTGACAAAAAGCAAATCACTGAATACATCACGAAGGCTGGGCAGATCCCGACCGCGACCTTTACGCCGAAAAACATACCGGGATACAAACCGCCTGAGGGACTGCCCTACGATGTTGACCGTGCGCGCAAACTTCTCACAGAGGCAGGCTACCCGAACGGTAAAGGTTTCCCGAAACTTACTATTCTTTACAACACTTCAGAAGCGCACCGCGCCATCGCCGAAACAATACAGCAGATGTGGAAGGCAAATTTGAACATAAATGTTGAAATCTACAACGAGGAGTGGAAAGTATATCTGAAAGACACCTCAAGTCTGAATTACGACATCGCCCGCGCCGGGTGGATCGGCGATTATACCGACCCAAACACCTTCCTTGATATGTGGGTAACAGGGGGCGGCAACAACCGCGCCGGGTGGAGCAACAAGCGATATGACGCACTCATCGCTGAGGCGGCGCGCACGATAGATCAGAAAAAACGGATAAAAATTTTCCAGGAGGCGGAAAATTTGCTCATTAACGAGGAAATGCCAATAATGCCGATATATCATTATGTCAATGTCAATATGATCAAACCATGGGTCAAGGGAATTCATTTCAACATCCGTGATTATCACCCGATGAAATATGTTTATATTGTAAAACATTAGTTGTTCCCTTCGTGCCCTTCGTGGGTAAAATTTAAAAATGACCTCCTTTATTCTCCGCCGCATAATCGGCGCCATACCAACGCTGTGGATCATCGTTACATTCTCTTTCTTTATGATGCGCATAGCGCCCGGCGGACCGTTTGACCGTGAGCGCATAATGCCGCCTGAAGTGCGCAAAAACATTGAGGCGAAATTTCACCTTGATGAACT
>JBFMBQ010000447.1:0-6048 GCA_040755115.1 bacterium | reverse complement strand
TGATTTGGAGTGCGGTGGCACGACACCGCTTTGTTATACGGCGACATGTCGCCGTAAATGAAAGCGACATCGTGATGTCGCACTCCGAAATTTAAAGACCTCAAACTGCGGGTTTCCATTAAAAACCTTCACTGTTAATTTCCTATAAACGCCAATATGAAAATCATGGCAAAACCTGCTGCCGTTGTTTTACTTATTTTTTCGACATCTTGATTTTTTTGAGACGGATTTCATTCCCAACCGCTGCCTCATCTCTTTGCCTGACACACCGCCTTCTACCTCCTGACGGACACGCGACCGCTCAATAAGAGCCAGAAACCGGGGATTCGTACTTAACGATACAGTCTCCATATCCGAATTTTTAAGACCGACAACGGCTGCTATAGGTTTTCCGTTCATTGTTACAACAACCGTTTCCCTGGTCGCCCGGCGTGCATATTTAGACATAGGTGCAATCGCATTTGTAATATCTATTACCTTCATAATTTGATCACCTCGCTTCCGATCCGGACATGATTCCTCTCTTTGATGCCCACTGCTCTGATCATAACCTTACGCACAGGAGTTTCCTCTATATCATAGTAAACACGCAAATTTCCTATGCGAAGTTCCCACAGTGCCAGTATATTAGGACGCATCAGTTTTCTGTTCCGAGTTTCAACAGATGGTTGATGTGTCAACTGTTTGTCCACCTCATCCAACACTATCGCTTGCTGCCGAGCCATCAATGTGTGCAGATGTTTTTCAACTTCGGGTGAATATTCAATATAGTAGGATGAGCGTGTGCGCATTCAATCTGTTTTCGGTAAGGTATCTCCTCTCGTTTTTTTGGTACCGTGATTTTATTTTAACTCAAATTAACATTTGCGTCTAATGAAAAATTTATCTTCAGGAAACTCCGCTCCTGAAGGCAAGATTGGGTCTTGCGATTTGCGGGTTTTAGGAAGTTTTTAATCCTTTCTTGTTCAAAAATGAAAGTTCCCATTTCTTTTTTCAGTAATCACAAATCCAACTCTACCGAAACTTCCCATTAAAAATCCTCATAAAAACCGCAGCAGAAATCAAACATTACGCCCAGAAAGAATTGAACTATCAACCTCATCAGTCTTGACTGGGAAAGTTTTTCTTCGGCTGATGGTAGGTTTTGTTTCAGGCGCGATTGGGTAATCGCACCCTACATCTTTATTTATGCCGTTGCACCAGTGCGGACAAGTCCTCCGCGCCCGAGCCTTCCGACAAGCAGTTGAAGCACGCCGAGCGCGGCTAAAACAAACAATATGAGAACGATTGAAAGCGCAGCAGCCTGCGAGTAGTCGCTGCCTTCAACGGCGTCAAGTATTGCGATGGTGATGAGCGTCCATTTGCCGGAAGCGACGAAGATGACCGCGCTGACGGCGGTCATGCTCTTGACGAAACTGTATGCAAGACCAGCGAAGAAGGCGGATGCGATGAGAGGCAGCGTGATCCTGAAAAAAGTTGCGATGCTTGATGCGCCGAGGTCAAGCGAGGCTTCCTCAATGGAGCGGTCAATCTGCCGGAGGCTTGCGACGCCTGCCTGTATTCCGACCGGCGCATTGCGGAAAAGCAGCATCAGAACGATTATCGCCGCAGTGCCCTGAAGCATAAGCGGCGGCTGATTGAAGGCGAGGATGTAGCCGATGCCAACGATTGTGCCCGGCAGCGCAAAGGTGAGCATGGAGATGAGTTCAAGCGCGCCCCTGCCGGGAAACTGCCTGCGTACAACAAGGTAAGCGACAATCATGCCGAAGATGCCGGTGAGCGGCGTGGCGACGGCGGACAGCAGAAGCGATGCCTTGATGTAGGTGAGATACTCCGAGCCGCGCTCAAATAGTTCGCGATAATTGCTGAATGTCAATGTGCTGTCTGCGCCCCACTGCCGCGTGAACGAGCCGTAGATTATCATGCCGTAAAAAATGAAGATCACGCCAACAAACAGGCAGCAGGTGAAAAATAAAGTTGCGCGCGTATAGCCCGGCATCTCCTTTATGCGCCCGGCAGCGGGCTTGCCGGTAACGGTTACGAATGAGCGCCGCTCAAGGTAATATTTCTGAATGAAGAAGGCGATCAGAGACGGCACGAGGAGCATGATGGCGAGCAGCGAACCGCCCGCGAAATCGTGCAGCGCGCCCGTGATGAGAAGATATGCCTGCGTGGGCAGCACATTGTATCGTCCCGACAGTATCATCGGGTTGCCGAAATCGGCGAGCGATTCAATAAAAATCAGCAGGAAAGAGGCGGCGATGCCGGGGAGTGAGAGCGGGAAGGTAACGGTGCGGAAAACGCGCCAGCGCGATGCGCCGAGATCAAGCGCTGCCTCCTCAAGTGCGGGATCAATGGCGTTGAGAACACCTATCAGAAGAAGGAAAGCGGTGGGGAAGTAGGCGAGCGTCTCAACGAGTATAAGCCCGCCGAGACCGAAGATGTCAAAGCCGAGCGCGTAGAGATTGATCCCGAGATATTTGTCAATGAGATGCGTAAGCGTGCCGTTGCGTCCGAGCAACAGGATAGCGGACATAGAGACCACGAAAGGTGGCGAGATGATAGGGAAGGTTGCCACGATGCGGAAGAAAGGCGCGGCTGGCATGCGTATCCGTGTGAGCGAGAAGGCGAAAATATAGCCGACCGCGGTGCCGAGCAGTGCGACCCAGAAGCCGAGCGTGATGCTGTGCAGAAATGGGACGATGTTGTAGGACTTCGTGAGGACACTTGCGAGCGCGCCGAAAGAAATGTGCCCGTCCGCAACAAAGCAAGCCACCAGGACTCGCCACATCGGCAGAACGATAAAAATGAAAAGCGAAGCGAAGATGGCGGCAACGACAATGAGAAGAAGCGGCTCGGCGGCGAGACGGCGAAGATTGAGAATAGAAGTGCGAAAAAACCTGACCATACAGAGTAAGTGAATTATACCGCCAAATTTTTTTCACAACCACAGAATTACGAAAATAAGAAACCCGCTCCCACGCTTATGCGGTGGAGCGAATAGATATATAATATAGCGCGTTGTGCCTTGGTGCGTAGTGTGTGGATTTTAAACGGCAAGTGTAAAAATATATCAATCTATGAATAATCAATGTAATACAACAAGTGGGAATCTTAAAATTACCGATCGCCCGCTGCTTGCTTTCTCTCTGCTTCTGCTCTCCGCTTTTATCTTCAGCATCACCGCCGCGCTTGTGAAGGCGGGTGCACATTCTGCCTCTGTCGGGCAACTCGTTTTCTGCCGGTTTTTCCTCGGACTGTTAGCGATCCAGGCAGCGCGCACGGTGGGACTCGTCAGATTCAACGCCGTGAACCGCAAAGGACTGCTGCTGCGAGGACTGTTCGGCGGCGTGGCGGTGGTATGCTTCTTCTTAGCGGTCTATTACGGAACGATAACCCACGGGGTGATACTCAATTCATCTTACCCCGTTTTCGTTGCGATGTTTTCATTTTTATACATCGGCGAGCGGCTGCGCGGCGTGGTTGTTTTTCCACTTGCTGCGGCGATAATCGGCGTGGCGCTCATCGTGAAGCCTCAGGCAGGCGCAGTGCAGTGGGCAGACCTCGCAGGGCTGCTGTCGGGCATCTCCGCCGGCTTCGCAATCCTCACAGTGAGGAAACTGCGCGAGACCGATTCCCCATTGGCGGTGGTATATTTCTTCAATGTTACCGGTACACTTCTCACATTTCCACTGCTTGCGATTCAACCCGTTGTTTATTCAACACAGGTCATACTTCTTATGTTGGGCATCGCTGCGGCGGCAAATTTTTCGCAGATTCTGCTCACCATCGCTTACCGCTACACGCGCGCCTCTGAGGGCAGCATCGCAACATTGTCATCCGCAATCTTCTCCGCCGCCTGGGGCGCAATCTTCTTCGGCGAATCGCTTGATGCCGCCACCGCCGCTGGCGCCGCCCTCATCCTCGGCGCTGGAATCTACCTGTCTGCGACATATCGCTGATCAGGTTAAGTAGGGGCGAACGGCCGTTCGCCCCTACATCTTTGCGTTCTCTTTGAATTCTCTGCGCCCTTTGCGTGAAATCTTTTGAGTTGTTTGACAAAGCGACAAATTATTTTATATTTGAGTAGTAAGCCGGAGTGGCGTAACTGGTAGACGCACGGGACTTAAAATCCCGGGCGGGGCAACCCGCGTGCCGGTTCAAATCCGGCCTCCGGCAGTGAAATTCACAGCATTTTATTTACTTTTTTGATGTCTGATGATTGTTGTTCCTACTCTGCAACGAGCAGTGATTGATAAGCATGGACTTTACATATAAAATCAGCGATATATGCAAGAAGAATATTTTGCGCATAGTTTAGAAAATAGACCACCCGAAGAATGGCAAAGACTTGATGAACATTTAAGGAATGTTGCCAATTTAGCCAAACAGTTTGCGGAGTCGTTTGGCGGTGGTGATTGGGGTTATGCAGCAGGATTATGGCATGATATTGGCAAATACTCGCAAGAATTTCAGAACATGTTGATTAAGTCTGCTGATAATAATACCAGTGTAGAAACGAAAATTGGGCATCCTGACCATTCAACCGCGGGCGCGCAAGAGGCTAATAAATTAATTCCTAATGGTTATGGCAAATTACTATCTTATGCCATAGCAGGTCATCATTCAGGACTTCTTGATGGTAAATCGAATGAAGCCTGCTTAAATGACAGGTTAAAGAAACATATCCCTGATTATTCCGCATGTCCTTGGGGTATTCTTAAATTTCATTCAAAAATTAAATCATTCCCTTTTGTTCTTACCAAAGGAAACAATGAACGCGTTGCATTTCAACTGCAATTTTATATCCGTATGCTTTTTTCCTGCCTTGTTGACGCGGATTTTTTAGACACCGAAGCCTTTATGAATAAAGACAAATCTTTATTAAGGAGTAATTACCCTGAACTATCGGAGATGAAAAATAAATTAATGGAAGCATTGGATAAATTGTCTTCTGAAGCACCTGATACTTTAGTGAATAAGTATCGTAAAAAAATTTTACAGCAGTGCATTTCTGCGGCGGATAATTCGCCTGGATTATTTTCTTTAACGGTTCCTACAGGCGGAGGAAAGACTTTATCTTCGCTTGCTTTCGCAGCGAGGCATGCCATTAAATATGGAATGAAGCGAATTATTTATGTGATTCCTTACACCAGCATAATAGAACAAAACGCTGATGTTTTTAGAGAAATATTTGGTAACGATGCGGTTCTTGAACATCATACAAATGTTGAAATAAAAGAAGATGATTACAAATCTCAACTTGCGATTGAAAATTGGGACTCGCCTTTAATTGTTACCACAAACGTTCAATTTTTTGAATCACTTTTTCATAACAGAACCTCCAGATGCCGCAAAATACACAATATTGCCAACAGTGTTGTTATCTTAGATGAGGCGCAAATGCTTCCCGTGCCTTTTTTAAAACCCTGTATGGGGGTCTTAAGGGAACTAACAACCTCTTATAAGACAACTATTATTTTATGCACTGCAACTCAGCCGGCTTTATCAAAGAATGAGGAATTCAAAAGCGGCTTGGAAAATGTCCGTGAGATTATTTCTAATCCGGTAGATTTATATAACCAATTCAAACGCGTGCAGATTTCATGTTTGTCAAAGAACCAGGGGAAAACTACAGATGCAGAATTGGCAAAAATGATTTTGGAGCACAAACAGGTTTTGTGCGTTGTTAATACGCGCAGACATGCAAGAGAACTATATGAAAAGATGGAAGATAAAGAAGGTTTATATCATTTGAGCGCTTTGATGTGCCCTGTGCATCGCTCTGAAATTATTCAAGAGATAAAACTTGCTCTTAAAAATAATGAAAAATGCAGAGTTGTCAGCACGCAACTAATAGAAGCAGGAGTAGATATAGATTTTCCTGTGGTATTTCGCTCATTTGCGGGTATTGACTCTATTGCCCAGTCAGCAGGCAGATGCAACAGAGAAGGTAAATTGCAAGCAGGCAAGGTTTATATTTTTTATCCTGAACAAGATTTGCCGATTGGATATTTGCGTCAAGGCGCCGAAGAAGCCAATGCTGTA
>JBFMBQ010000446.1:0-5005 GCA_040755115.1 bacterium | reverse complement strand
AACGAGGTGGTGCAACTCTATGTGCGCGATGTGGAATCAAGCGTCAGGCAGCCTCTTAAGCAACTCAAGGGTTTCAGGCGGATTAATCTTAAGAAGGGAGAGACCCGAACTGTAACGATTCCTGTGACGGTGAAGAATTTAAGTTACTGGGATGAAGGGAAGAAACAATCCGTCGTAGAGCCTGGGAAGTTTGAAATCCTTGTCGGCTCATCATCAAGCGATATTCGTTTGAAGGCGATGCTGGAAGTGAGCAAGCAGTAGGGATGGAACCACGGATGGACACAGACAGACACAGATGTTATTCATGGATGCCATTGAACATCTCTTACTTCTTGTATTCACCTCAGCACTTTTTCCTTCAGGGTCTGATAGCCGTAGTGAGCGAAAAGGTTGTCCAGAAGGATCAGTGATGTGAAGTTTTCAACGACGGGCCAAATGCGAGCCACTATTGTGGGGTCGCGGCGCGTTACGGCTGCGAGTTCTGTGTTTTCAAGCGTGTATTTATCAATGGTCTTCTGCGGCTTTGCGATTGTTGGAGTCGGTTTCACGGCGACGCGTGCAACGACAGGTTGACCTGTAGTCAAGCCGCCCGTTATTCCACCAGCGTTGTTAGATTCAAAAACGACTTTCCCATTCACGACCCGCATCTGATCGTTGTTCTGGCTGCCAGTCATGTTTCTTACTGCGAATCCGGAGCCTATCTCAACGCCTTTCACTGCACCGATTCCGAGCAGGCGCCCGAGTTCCGCATCAAGTTTGCAAAATACCGGCTCGCCGACACCGGCAGGCATTCCAAGCGCGACCACCTCAATGATGCCGCCGGAGGAATCACCTGTCGCTGTAATCCTGTTGCACGCTTTCAGCATAGCATCGGCTGCGTCTGAATCAGGGCAGTTTACGACCGAATGGACTCCGTATTTTTGCGTTATTTCTTCCGGGACGACGCGGGGGGCTTTGTCGCGGATCAGGTCTATTTCGTTTTCAACTTCCGCAAAAATGCGAGCCTTTTCAAGGAAACGCATATCCTGCGTGATGCGCCCCTTGATGTAAATCTCCTGATAAAATGGGTCGTAATCGCGCCGCATCGTTTTGAAAGCCTTTGTATATTTGAGGGCGTCCTCATAAGCGACATCGCCCATTGCCACACCAGCCAGTTCTTTAATGTATGAAAAAACCTCAATCCCGCAGATTTGAAGGATTTTCTTCGCCACATAACCCGCAGCCACAATCGGTGCCGTGTATCTGCCGCTGAAGATACCTGCGCCGACGGCGTCGTCGTCAGGACCATATTTAACGAAAGAGGCATAGGAGGCGTGTCCCGGTCGCGGCGTGCGGTTCGTGTCCTGATACTGTTTTATGTGAATGAAATGCCGATCAAGGTTGGGAATAAGAATTGTGAATGGTGTTCCATTTGTGTGGTTGGTGTTCCCAGCGTTTTCTATCGTGTCGGCGGCATTAACCCCTGTGAAAATTATCGGGAGATCAGGCTCCTTCCTCGGCGATGATAGTTCATCGGCGCCGGGTTTTCTCAGGAGAAGGTCTCCATAGATTTCCTGTTCTGTAAAATGCATTCCTGGTGGCACCCCTTGGATGACGGCAGCCAGTCCTTCCTGATAGGAACCGCCTGATATTGTAACCTGAAAATTTCTTCCGATATGGCAACCGATCATGTTAAGCCTCCTATAATTACACTAATTTCCACAAATTGCAGGGAGCGATCTCCGCACCGCGCCGATTAACTCGTGAAATTCGTGGTTCATATTTTTTATCATTTTATCTTTGAAATTCATTTGACATTTAGTATCTTAAAATTGAACATCTGCGCAAAATGGCAAGAAAATCATTAACCGCGGAGACGCAAAGAACGCAGAGGAAAAACGCAGAGAAACAATTTTTTGCGCTGTAAGCGCAAAAATTTTCTCTTCTCTGTGTTTCTCTGTGCTCTCTGTGGCTCTGTGTTTTCATTTCTTCTTTTGGTTCTGGCTATGCCAGGTTAGGTTTTGGCATTTGATATTATTTTGTCATTTGCTATTTTTTTCCGTCAGCCGATTTAGTGCTTCCTTGTATTTCTCGCGGGTTTTCTCAATAACATCTTCAGGCAGTGGCGGGGCAGGGGGGTTTTTATCCCAGCCGATACTTTCCAGATAGTCGCGGACATACTGTTTATCAAAACTTGGCTGTGATTTGCCGGGGCTGTAGCCGTCAAGGGGCCAGAAGCGGGAGGAATCGGGGGTCAGTATTTCGTCAATGAGAATTAATTCATTGCCTATGAGTCCAAACTCAAACTTTGTATCGGCGATAATTATGCCGCGTTCAAGAGCGTGTTCTGCTGCGAAGTTGTACAAACTCAGACTAATATCGCGAACCTTCACCGCAACGGTTTCTCCGAGGAGTTTGATGGTTTCATCAAAAGATATGTTTTCATCGTGTGTTCCTGATTCGGCTTTCGTGGATGGCGTATAAACAGGCTGCGGCAGTTGTTCCGATTCTACGAGTCCTTTCTGAAGTGTGATTCCTGAAACTTTCCCGCATTGTTTATATTCCTTCCAAGCCGACCCTGAGATGTAGCCGCGGACGATGGCTTCAACCGGCAGCGGCTCGGTTTTTTTTACAAGGACTGCGCGGCTGCGCAGTTCCTCACCGTTAAGAATATCTTTATATTTCCGATCAACCGGCGCCGATTCTATGGGCATCAGGTGATTGGGGATGATGTGTGATGTGAAGTTGAACCAGAAATTAGACATTTCAGTAAGGATTGCGCCTTTTTCCGGTATGGGTGTTGTGAGAACGGAATCAAAAGCGGAGATACGGTCGCATGCCACGATAATAAGGAAGCGCTCATCATCAATAGAATATATGTCACGCACTTTGCCGCGGCGCAACAGATTCAGTCCGTTGATGTTTGATTCATATAATGTTTTCATAGTTTTCCCCTTAATCTGGTATTGCAATATCCAAAAATAAAATACGAAAAGATTACCACTGAAACACGGAAGTTCGGAAACACGAAAAGAACATTTTAAAGAATTATCCTTGCATCAACCGCCAAACAGCCGTTATTTTCTTCATAAACTACGACCGGATTAAGGTCAAGTTCCCGAATTTCTGAGCAAGAAGTCATCAGTGATGATACACGGAGGATCATATCAATCAGGACATTTCTGTCGGCTCGCCTCATCCCGCGAAATTCACCTAAAACGGCAGAACCCTTGATCTCGTCAAGCATCTCTTCAGCATCGCGTCTTGTTAACGGCGCAACTCGCAATGAGACATCACCCAGCGCTTCCACAAAAATCCCCCCAAGTCCGAACAATACGAGTGCGCCGAATGAATCATCCCGCTTTGCGCCTACTATCACTTCTCTGCCGCTGTGTGCCATTTTCTGAACGATAACGCCTTCAATCCTTGCTTCAGGAAATTTCATGCGGGCATCTTTAATAATTTCTTCAGCGGCTCCCTCAACTTCCCTGATGTTTATTAAATTTAATCTGACCCCCCCGATTTCTGTTTTATGCAGAAAATCCTGGGAGTTGATTTTCACCGCCACCGGAAGACCCAGTTCCGCAGCAGCCGCAGCAGCAGATTCAGGCGTTGCCGCAGTTTTGATTCCCGCATGATGCAAGCCGGCTGCCGCTAATACCTCAAATGCTTCCAAGGATGAAAGAGTCTGCCTGCCATCTTTCTTTGCTTTATCCAGCGTCTTTTTAACTGATTCATAGTCAAAGGTGTAAACATCAGGCGTTTCCACCGTCTCCTCACTCCAGCGCGAAAAACGATATAGCACACTCAATGCCTCCACCGCCTCCTCAGGTGTATTAAATATCGGCAGTGTCGTCCTCTTTTTCACGCGGCTTAAATCGTAAGGGTCGCCGACGAGGCATAAAACAATAGGTTTCTGATATTCATGCACCATTTTTTCAAGGAATGGAAAGACATTAATGCCGCCAGACATAACCATTCCGGAGTCGCGAATGAACATCCAGCCGAGCACGAGGGCGTCAAAATCCTCTTCCTGCATGGCACGGGTGATCGTCAGGGCGATCATCTCCATATCAAACAGGTCGCCGAGGTCAAGAGGATTGTCAAGATGGATGACGCCGGCACGCACATGAGAAGAAATGTCTTTGAGGAATTTTTCCGGGAAGGGGGGCAGGGTGAAGCCGAATTTTTCACATTGGTCGGCAAGTATCACAGCGTAACCGCCTGTAGGCGACATCACCGCCACGCGATTGCCGCTCATTTTCGGGAGTTTAAGAGCCTTTGCAGCCGGCACCATCTTGCCCATATCCGATACGCGGATGACACGCGCCTGCCGCAGCGCGGCGTCAACCACCTTATCGTCGTTCGCGATTGCCGCCGTGTGCGACTGAGCCGCGCGCGCCCCTTCTTTCGTGGTGTTCGCCTTATAGATGACCACTGGCTTGCGCACCTCCTTCATCACCTTCAGAAACTCCTGACCACGATTTATCTCTTCAAGGTAAAGACATATAATCTTCGTCCCCTCATCCTGCTCAAGAAACGGCGCCAGTTCCGCTTCACCCACATCAAGTTTGTTCCCCAGACTCACATATTTATTCAGCCCGATGTTTTCAGAGGTGAACAGGCTTATAAAACTTAGTCCCATACCACCGCTTTGTGTCATCAGGCTGACTTCTCCAAGTGGGAAATGCGTCAGGCGCACAAACGGCAGACATAAGCCTATCTCGTTGTTTATCACTGCCAGCCCGTTAGGACCTATTATCCGCATACCGTATCGCTTTGCGATACCGAGTATTTCCTCCTCCAGTTTTTTTCTATCCTGACCGAACTCCGAGAATCCCCCGCTTGAGATCACAATTCTCTGGATTCCCTTCATCCCGCATTTCTCCAGATGTGCGGGTATCGTCTTCGCAGGTATCAGGAACACAGCAAGGTCAATCTTATCCTCAATGTCGTCAACCGATTCGTATATTCTCATCCCGTAAACGGTGCCGCCTCTCAGCCCAATTGGGTATACTTTCCCTCT
>JBFMBQ010000445.1:0-6430 GCA_040755115.1 bacterium | reverse complement strand
TAGAAAGCAGGGGCGACCGGCCGGTCGCCCCTACATTGATTGATGAAACGATTGATTTCATTGGTGAATGTGCTCTTACTAAGAATCTGAGAAGAGCAAAAAACTTGCTTCAGGAAGATGTGCCGACAGAAACGGCGTTGAGCAAACTCGGCACGAGCGGGTATGTTGTGGAGACGGTGGCGAGCGCAGTATATTGTTTCTTCAGAACGCCGAATGATTTTGAGCAAACTGTCTCCACCGCCGTCCTTGCCGGCGGCGACACTGACACTACTGGCGCGGTTGCGGGCGCTATCAGCGGCGCGTGGAATGGGCTTGACGGCATTCCATCAAAATGGATTAATGGAGTTGAAATGAGCGAGTTAATAATGGAGACAGCGGAAAAAATATACGACCTATCTATTACCTAAAACTGAGCGATTTTTTAACGATGAATAATTTTGGAGTGCGGTGATTTATCACCGCTTTGTTTATGACGGGAATTAATTCCCGTCATTGAAAGCGACAATGAATTGTCGCACTCCAAATTACTCACCAATTAGATGAAACGACAGTGTTAAATTCTCTGAATTTTTACTTCAACCGCTTTGTCATCTTTTATTTGAAAGCAATGAAGGCGAACTTCTTGTGCTTCAAATGATACGATGAGGTAAAAGAAGTTCTCCCACCCCAATGCGATATCTCTCTGGGACATGCCTGTGAAGCCGGTGGGATGGGAATGATAAACCCCGACGATGTCCATTCCCTCAGAGCGCGCCTGTCGGTTCATTTCAAGATAAAATGCCGGGTCAATGCGGTAAGTTGTGGGACTTCGTTCAATATTGCGGGCGGGGAAAATTTTCAAGACTTGGTAATTTTTCCCTGCAAGAATGCCGCACGCTTCGTAAGGTTTTTCATTTTCGCAGTGATGGAGGATCGTGGAGATAAGCGGTTCGGAAATTTTTAATATTTTTTTCGTAGATTGATTCACGGTTACATGATAATATATCGGACTGGATTGTTCATTAGTAGTGGAGGAGGAGGTCAGGAGATGAAATCTCGGTTTTTTGTAGTGATTTTCGCTCTATTTTTGATGCTTGTGGTGACCGGTTGTCGTGATGAGATAGACGAGGCGATTGTAAAACTTGGCGGCACGGAGGCGGAGAGGGATGCGGCGGTCAGCACGATAGCGGTATCGGGGAAGGATCCGCTGCCGAAGTTGGTGCGGGCGCTTGGGAACAGGAAATTAACAGTGGAAACGCGGGAAAATGTTGTGCTGCTTATCGGGAACGAATGCGAAAAGGATAAGAGCCGCTGTCCTGTGGATAAACTTGAGAAGGCTGTTGGGAAATCCGAGCCGCGGGTGCAGAGGGCGATAGTGAGCGCGCTTGCGCGCGGCGGATCGGAGCAGACAGTTAAAGCGCTCCAGCGGCTTCTTGATTCACCGAACGGGGAAGCGGCGGCGGCAGCGAGTGCGGAACTTGAGAAGAAGGCACAGGAAAAAATAAATCAGGTGGATAAGATAACTGGGGAAGATGCTTTTGCACGGAAGGAGAAATTGCTTAAGGAGGCGGTTGCATATAATCCCCGCAGTCGCAGCGTTGTGAGTGTTCTGGCGAGTCTTTATTCGTCCGAGGGCAGGGCGGATGAGGCTCTGAAAATTTATGATGCTGCCGGCGAGTATGCAAGGAAATTACGGGTGATCGGTCCGTTTTCGGGGGATTTTTCAGAATCATATCCGCCAGAGAAGGATATAAATCTGGACACATCTTATAGAGGCAAGCGCGGTGAAGTGCGCTGGTTCGCACTGGAAAATATACCGGACAGCGGCGAGGTTGATTTCCGCCGCAGCCGGAAGACGAAGGCAGCATCATCTACTTTTTATGTGTTCTTTGAGGCAAAAAGTTCGCGGAAACAGGATGCGTTGTTTAAAATTTTCACAACCGATGCCGTCGCCGTCTGGCTCAACGGGAAAAATGTCATCACATCAGACCACGCAGAAAGCGAAAAAAAGGGTGAACATCAGGCAAAAATCAAACTGAGCGGGGGTAAAGACCGTTTGCTGATAAAGGTGAGTGCGCGCAGGTATCCGCGATTCGCGGTGTGCATCAGCACGCATGATCATAAGAAAATAAGTGATTTGAAATATGATATATGAAAATCGTTATTCGGTTGCGGATGCGCTGCTGGAATCGTTGTTCGGGATTCGTAGTTCGTAGTTCGGGATTCGGGTTTAAATATTTTTCCCGAACTACGAAATGCGGACTACGAATTCCAATCCTGGCGGCGCAGCAGTAGCCGTGAACCGATCAGACTGGAGGTGGGATTTAATGAAAGGGAAAACAGGGGTGATATTCTGGATTTTATTTCTTACTGTATCAGTAATCTATATCCACGCTGCATCCACAGGACAGGAGCAGAAGAAGCCGCCGCAGATGAAAAAGTGGGACGAAATGACGGATAAGGAAAAAGAAGAGCGCCGGAAAAAGATGCGCGGCTACAGGGATGACATGGTAAAAATATTCAACGAGAAACTTGCGCATCGGTTTGTGCCTGAGGTGGAATCGGTGTCGGTTTCGCCGACGCCTGCGAGGGCAGGGAAGCCGGTGCAGATGCAGGTGAAGGCGCGCCAGGCGAAGGAGGCGAAGGACAAGATAACGAAGGTAGAGGCATTTTACACAGAGCCTGGCGGTGAATTTTTTGACAATCAGGTGGAGTTGAAATCAGGAGACGGGAAACTGTGGAAAGGCACGCTTCCTGCTTTCAAGGGCAAAGGGGTGGTGCGTTATTACATCCAGGTCAGTGATTCGGCGGGCAATGTTTATTCCGACCTGCCCTGTGATGTGAAGGCATGGCCCCCGGCGGACGACCCGTGCATGGTTACAGTTGCAGCCGATCCTGAACCTGTTGACGATGAGAAAATACAGATTGAGGACGACTTTGATATATGGGAAATACGGATAGGCACTGACAAGAAAAACTACTATATCCAGCAGAATGTGGAAGGGAAGATAAAGAAGGGGACGCTGAACCCGCTGAAGGTGAACATCTACATGGGGATACTTCTTGATACCAGCAAGTTGTCTGATCTTGATGACATAAGCGTATTTTGGGGGTCGGGCGAGGAATCGGAGGAGGCGCGGAAGGAAAAGTCGGGGATGTCGGCGTGGATATGGTATACGCCGCTTGCGCCGAGTTTGCACAAGGAAGCGCCCGCGTGTGCGCTTGGGGTGGCGCAGATGGGCGAGGAAAGGTTTGATACGAAAAATATCGCGTGCAAATCTGACGGTTCCGATCTCTACTTCCGCATCGTCAGGAGCAGACTTCCTGAAGGGATGAGAAAAACAATGACTATCGTTGGCGGCATCACTGGTTATGCTGACGACCCGCAGATGCCGATACCGAAGATGCGCGATATGACGCAGTTCTCAAAGTTCGGTTTTGATAGGCGATCTTTCAGAGTGGAATAAAAATACAACCCTTAATCACCAGCAGATTACGCGGATTACGCGGGGAAATATGGATGGACTTCGGATTGATGTTCATGTTCATATTGTTGCGCTGAACGAGAAGGAACACGGCTGTTATCTTTCGCGCCGCATGCGCACGCATCCGATTTTTCGGCTGTGGGCGCTGCGCTACAACTTTATTGAACTCACTGACGAGGAATTTGACCGAAGGTATGTTGAAACGCTGGTAAGCGAAGTCCGCGAGGGCGAGGGCATTGATAAGGCGGTTATTCTTGCGCTTGATGCCGTGTATGATTCAAAGGGGAGATGTCATCGGGAGCGCACGCATGCATACATTTCCAACGATTATATTCTGCGGCTTGCGCGTGAGAATGATTGCCTGCTGCCCGGCGTGTCCGTTCATCCCGACCGTCCCGATGCGCTTGATGAACTTGAGCGATGCAAGGCGCAGGGCGCTGTGCTTGTAAAATGGCTCCCCAATTCGCAGGACATTGACCCGTCAAATCCTGCTTATGATGAGTTCTACGGCAAACTCATCGGACTTGGTCTGCCGCTGCTCTCGCATACCGGCTACGAACACGGCATCCCCGCCCCGCATCAGGAATACGGCGACCCGCGGCGACTTCAGCGCGCGCTTGACGCGGGGGTTACTGTCATCGCCGCACATTCAGGCACTTCCGGGCTTCTCCGCCCGATTGAGTATTTTGATCATTTCGTCCAGATGATTGAGAAATATCCCAGTTTCTACGGCGACCTCGCTGCATACACAAGCATCTCGCGCGCACATTACCTGCCGCGCTTCCTGCGCGACCCGGCGCTGCTTGAGCGACTTGTGCAGGGGTCTGATTACCCTGTGCCGCCAACGCCATGGTTATTCATACACAAACTCGGTTTGAGGCAATGTATGAGTTTCCAGCGCGAGAGGAACATTTTTACGCGGGATTATCTCGTTAAAAAAGCGATGGGAGTTCCGGAGGAAGTTTTTTTCCGTGCGGATTCTATCTTAAATATATTAAATTTGCGCCCTTCGGGCGATTAAAATGAACCACAGATGAACACAGATATACACAGATAAAGGGGCGCACAGCAGTGCGCCCCTACACAAGGGGTGAAAAGGGGAAATGAGATTTATATATAAAATGATAAAAAAGTTATTAAAATCTGTTTTTTAATTGTGGAAATGTGAAAAACCTGAGAAAATTCATATAGTATAAATTTACGAAATAATATTTAAAATCACGGCAGGACTTTATAAATATGCGGGCGGAAATAGACGATGGCGTAAGGCGTGGCATCGCCTGGGAGGACTTCGCCGCTGTTGGCGTTCAGTGTGATATTAGCGGCAAAGAATTTCAGTCCCCTTTCGGGCGTGCTTGTGAGCGCGGAAATCGGTGCGCGCGCGCAAACGGATTTGTTTTTGGAAACAACCTCCGCCCCAGCCTTGCGCGGCGGGCGGTTGGAGACAACATCTTCAATAGAGAAAATCCCGATCTTGTTGAGAAGCGGCGCAAAGGCGATGAAAAGCCCAGTGATGTCCGTTTGACTTCTCGTTTGATGCAGGCGTAGATCGTCTTCCACGAAGCCAAGTCCGAAAATACTGGCGGATGAATTAATCATCGCTTCAAACGGTTTTTCAAGCACCATGCACACAAGCAGGTTTGTTCCATCGGTTCCGAAATTAATGCCTAAAAAATCAAGCGAGGATGGGATGCCTTCATCGTTGTCGTCGGTAACGACCTTCGTGAGATTTTCAGCAGATAATTTTGACAGCATCGGCAGTTCGCTCACGGCGTTGCCGATTTCGTCGCGTGCGGTGAGATAAAATGTTACCTCGGCGCCGGCAGGCTGCGGCGGTATTCTGCCCTGCCATATATCTTCATCCTTTACATACTCCATTGGGATAGAAACAAAATTCTCGTTGTCCGCTGAATAGTGGAGTATAACTTCCTGAACCTTGAAGATACTCTGGACAGGGTCAACGCGCACATCTGCCTTGATGTATGTTTCCTGATCAGCGCGGGGTGATTCCGGGGCGATTACGACGCTCAGAATATCCGGCGGCACATCCTGAATGATATTTGAAAATGCCGGCGCATCTTTATTAAAAATTGTATCCGGCAATTCCTGAGCAGAAATAACCGCTGAACATAAAATAAAAAACGAAAGCAAAAGTAATTTTGATGCAGATTCGTGCAGATTTAACAATTTGATCATCCTTTTCACCCCGTAATCAATCGTTTGTGTCAACTATCTTCTGATCCTGTTAATATAGAACTTATCTGTGAATAAAATAGAGAAGCACATAATTCTTGCCACAAAATCACGAAATCACAAAAATACACAAAATTTTTGTAAAATTTAGTGTTTTTGTGTTTTAGTGGCTGATTTATGGATAGATACATAATTTTCCTCACTTACCGATGATCTCGCGCAACGCTGCGCCGAGTATTTGTTCATTTAAATCTTTTTCATATCGCGATACCGCTTCTTTCAAACGCGCAAGAGCCTCCTCGCTCAGACCGTTGCCCTCTTTCAACTTGAGCGCCATGTTAAACGACCGCGCCGGGTCGTAATGCTCAGGGTTCCATGTAAAATCCGCAACGGTCGCCTCAATGATCTTGGCGCCCTGCGCACTTTCGGGCGAAGCGAAACCGCATGGATTATCCACAAAACCGCTCGTGATATGCGCAAGCGCGGGGTCGCGTGCGACAAGGGGACCTAACGGTGACCAGTTGTCGCCGATGCCGGGCGGCTTGCCTGTCAGTTCAGTAAATCTGCGAGCGTCTTCCGCCGTGATTGACGCCGAAGTTATTTCCATTCCTGTCCAGCCGACAGCAACATCGGGATGCAGTTTTTCCTTGACGACCTTCATATATACCGTCGGCGTTACGCCCCAGTACTGATTCGGCACGAAGGCGAGCCTGAGATTCGGGTCTTTCTCCTTTAGTTTCTCGTAAAGTTTGTTTGTAACGAACACTTCCGCA
>JBFMBQ010000444.1:0-8304 GCA_040755115.1 bacterium | reverse complement strand
GTTAACAGCCGAAAAAAGAGAGAGGAGAATGAAGATAAAGATGTATTTATCCAGATGCGTCCTGTATGGAACACACTCTTTTCTCAAGGTAAAACGCAAAGCCCAGACAAAGATCAACAAGATAAGAAAAATATCGCTGAAGGTAAGGTAAAACGGATCGGCAATTATATAATAACCTACAATGGGAACTGTGTAGATAAAGAATACAAGGCCCATTTCAAGATTTGCCAGACATAGAAAAAGGACTGCCGGTCCGCCGATTAAAAGGATGAGTTGCTGCGATAAACCGAGCGTCTGGAGGCTTGCATTAAAATAGCGGAATACTGCAAAAATCAAAACAGCAACCGCAAAAACCGCGACTGCATATAAATTGTATGAAAATTTCTTCGCTTCCTCTTTTATTTTTGTGGTATCAACTGTCATGATGATGTAAGATGTGAAATGTAAGATGTAAGATGACTTCTTCGTATTACATCTCTCATCTCACATCTCCCGTCTCACTGTTTCTGCACGACTGAAGGGGAAAGCGAGGCGGACATTGAAGGAGGAATCATCAAGAAATTCCGTAACCGCAACCTTTATCCCTTCCTCACGAAACGCCAGGATCAGATCGCGCAGGAGGGAAAGACAAATATCCAACTGGCGCAGAGTCTCGGGTGAATAGTTCTTCTCAGGGACTTCATCAAGTTCTCTGTCTCTGTAAATGGCTGGAACCTCATCCAGCAGTTTCTTTGTGTCCTCTACCGAGAGTTTATCTCTGTATATCCGTTCAAGCATCTCCAGTTGATATTTTTCATTTTTCACTTTAGCGATAATGCAGGCATGATCAAGCGATATAAGTTTTGAAACCACCGCCTTTTTAACCACCTGAGGCAGTCCGAGCAGCCATAATCGCTTGCGGAATTCCTCCGTTCCCTTGCCGACTCTTCGGGTAACATTTTCCATTGATGCCTCGCCCTGCTCCCGCAGCAGGCGATCATACGCATCCGCTTCTTCCACTTCGTTCAGTTGCTCACGCTGCAAATTCTCTATAAATGCGATCTCTACGAGGTCCTGGTCGTCAAGATCACGCACAATCGCGGGGATAGTTCTTAAGTTCACCATCCTGCTCGCACGCAGTCGCCGCTCACCGGCTACCAACTCATAACCGCTCCCCAGACGGCGTACGATTACAGGCTGGATGACACCCTGCTCCCGGATAGACTGGGCTAATTCTTCCAGTTTCTTTCTGTCAAAATCTCTTCTTGGCTGATATGGATTTACTGAAATTTGATCTACAGGTATCTCAACAACCGCTTTTCTTCCCTCGCGCTCAATTATCCCTCTCGTGAACCTCTCAAACATGTCTACCTCTTCAACTTAACTCGCTTGCGCCGCTGGCGCGTCCCATAACCATATCCCCCATAATAATAATAATAGTAGTAATCCGGACTTGTTGCCACTATATTATTCAACGCCACTCCTATTATAGGTGTTTTCGTGCTCTCTATCATATATTTCACCTGAAGCGCCTCGTCCTTATTCACCCTGCCGGCGTTGATTACGAACAGGACACCGTCAAGTATTTGAGCCAGAACGACGGCATCAATTACATGAATGGAAGGCGGGCTGTCAAACAACACTAAATCCGCTTTTTTATCTATTGTGCGCAGAAATGCCAACATACGCTCCGAGCGCAACAGTTCTATTGAATTGGCAGGGAGCGGTCCGGCGGGTATTATGCTCAAGCCTTTAATGCTCAATGGCTGTATGATTCTGTCAACCATCACATCTATTAGTGATTCTTTCGGCAGATGCCCGCTGACAGCGAGGTCCGACACTGCGATTTCCGCTTCCAATTCGCCGGTCAGGATGGAACTGAGCCCAAGAGAGTTGTCAATATTGAACATCCGATGCAGCATGGGACGGCGAAGGTCGGTATCAACCATCAAGACCTTCGTTCCTTCCTGCGCCATTGAGATTGCAAGGTTAGCGAGCGTTGTGGATTTGCCCTCGTCCGATTTTGAACTTGTAACAAGGAGGGACTTTATCGGCGGGTCAAGGCAGAACAATTGGGTAAAGAAACTCAGCCGCCGATATGCCTCCGCAATCGGCGATTTGAGCGGCACATCCGTTATAAGTTTGTTGATCGTCTCGGCAGAATATGGAATTGAACCTAAAACCGGCAGGTTCAAATAACTCCTGACATCATCGCTGCTGTGAATGGTCTCTTCCATCTCCTCCAGAAGGAATGCCAGCCCCACACCCAGCAGCAATCCGAAAACTGTCATTATCAATATGTTCTTTTTCCGCTGCGGACTGACCGGCTGTGTCGGGATGCGCGCCTCCTCAAATACCTTCACTTTCACATCCTGCTGAACCTCATCAATCCGCGCCTGCTGGTGTTTCTCATAGAGGAGAATATATAACTTTTCCGCCACATCCAGCGTGCGCACCAGCCGGCTGTATTTGTATTTAAGTTCCGGATAACTCTCCTGCTCGTGCTTTAACTGTGCGAGGACATCTTTTAAGACTTCTATCCGGTTTTCCGTTATGAGAAGTTGCGTGTGAAGTTCCAGAATCTGTTTCTGGTCGCTCTTGAAAGCATCCTCAAAAACCACTTTCTCCGCCACAAGGTCGGAAATGCCTTTTTCAATTTTGGTCAGCAACTTCTGGATGCGCTTGTCCAGGTCTTGCACCTTCGGATGGTCTTCAGTGTATTTTGTCAGGAGCGCAACCCGTTCAAGTTCAAACTGTGTTAAATTCTCACGCATATCTGTGAGCCAGGAATCCTGAATCAGTGATTCGGGGTTCTGGTAAACATTGCTTAACTTGGTGTTGAACATCCTTTCTATCGCAGCCAGTTGCGCCTGAATTGTCCGCCGTTCAATTTCGCCGTTCACTTTCTCTACCTCAAACCGCGTGATCATCTCATTGCGCCTGCTCGCATCCTCATCCAGCCACATTGCGCCGTATTGCATGCTGAACTCTTTTATGTCGTCTTCAGCCCGTGTAAGGTCGTTGGATGCGATCTCCAATTGGTCGCTAATGAACTGCGTCGCTTCCTGAACCGATTCCTTTGCGAACGCCTGGCTCATTTCTTCAAAGGCTCTGGCGAAACTGTTGGCAATTTCCGCACATTCTTTTGGATCTGGCGATTCAACAATTATATTGATGATCCCCGTGTCTTCCTCGTTTTTCACAATAACACGACCGAGAAGCCCACGCGCATTCTTTACGGGCAGATTCATCTTCTTTGCAGCCGCCTCCGCTATCGGAAGACTCCTGATCAATTTCATCTGTGTCTCAATGCTGAGTGGGGGGGGGACACGCGCTGATTTATCTGTGAGCATCAGCACACGCGGCGGCTGTTCAACGAGGATGCTCGCCACCGATTGATACTTCACTTTCAGAATATAGAAATTAACAAACACCCCTGCGACACATAAAAGCGCTACGCACAGCAGAATTATTCCCATCCGCTTGCGTATAACCTGGATGTAATCTCTTATCTCTATGGGAACACCCCTATTGCAGAAAGTTTTGGTATATCGTTTAACGGTTGCGCGGCTTGAATCGTAGTTCGGGACTCGTAGATCGGGGTTCGGGTTAATCCACCCATTCCGAACCCCAAGTTCCGAACTACGAACTACGATTCCCTATTCCAGCGGCGCAACCTCAACCGAATAACGAGCAAATCCATCATGTGCCCATTTCCCATGATTCAAGATATTTCTTCTGCTCTTTCGTCAGCGTGTCAATTTTCACGCCCATAGTATCCAGTTTGAGATGTGCTATCTCGTCATCAATCTCGGGCGGCACAGGATAAACTTTTTTCATAAGTTTATGTCCGTTGCCGGCGATGTAACGGACAGAGAATGCCTGGTTTGCGAAACTCATATCCATAACCGAAGCAGGATGCCCCTCAGCGGCGGCAAGATTTATCAACCGCCCTTCACCCAACAAGAAAATCTTCCTGCCCGATTTCAGTGTGAACTCTTCTACGAAAGTCCGAAGATGCCGCCGCCGCTTGCTTATGGATTCAAGCGCGGGTATGTCTATCTCAACATTGAAGTGTCCGGAATTGGCGACAATTGCGCCATCCTTCATTTTATCAAAATGTTCCCTTCTGATTACATTTATATCGCCTGTGAGGGTAACAAACACATCGCCCGACGGCACCGCCTCCTTTAGGGGCATCACAGTGAAGCCATCCATCACCGCCTCAAGCGCACGAAGCGGGCTTATCTCCGTAACAACCACATTCGCTCCCATCCCGCGCGCCCTCATCGCAACACCGCGCCCGCACCATCCATATCCGCACACAACAAACTGCTTCCCAGCAAGCAGGAGATTCGTCGCTCGGATAATTCCATCTATCGTGCTCTGCCCCGTTCCATAGCGATTATCAAAAAAATGTTTTGTATCCGCATCGTTCACTGCAACTATCGGATACTCAAGAACACCTGCCCGCTCCATACTTTTCAGGCGAATCACTCCGGTGGTGGTTTCTTCGGTGCCGCCTAACAAGCCTCCTAACAGATTCTTGCGCCTGGAATGAAGCGTGCTCACAAGGTCAGCACCATCGTCCATCGTTATATTCGGTTTCCCGTCAAGGACACGATTGATGTGCTGATAATATGTCCTGCCATCTTCACCTTTGATGGCGAAAACGGGTATCCCAAGATGCTTCACAATTGAGGCTGCCACATCATCCTGCGTGCTCAACGGGTTTGATGCGCACAGCAGAACCCGCGCCCCGCCCTTTTTGAGCGCAGCCATCAGGTTTGCTGTTTCGGTCGTTACATGCAAACATGCGCCAATGGTGGTGCCCTTGAGCGGTTTTTCCTTCTCAAAGCGCTCTCCTATTGCCCTCACGACCGGCATCTCACGCGCTGACCATTCTATGCGCTGCCTGCCTTCATCTGCAAGTTTTATATTCTTTATATCAAATTCCAACTTTCGCCTCCCCATTCAGAAGTAATATTAAATTTTCCAATTCTATATGAATTTTAATTTTTTCACAAATAATTTTATCCGTGCTGGGTTATTCATATTAAAACTGTGCTTTGAATTAAGTTTCATCCTCCCTGTCATTACGGGCATGCCGAAAGCAGGTATGGCAATCTCATCTCCCCTTTCACCCTTTTCTCCCTTTTCTCCCTTTCTGTGAATAATTCGGGAACCCTATCTTAATTTTGGGTCAACAGGTTCAAAAACGGACAACCTGTGAAGAACATCAATTCTGAATTTTATATCACTTCTATTCACATCTTCAAGCCTTTTAACGCCAAAATCCTCCACGCAGAAAGAAGCGAGCACGGTGCCCATTACCATGCCCCCTCGCAGACTCCTATCATCCACAGCCCCCTGCGATGCGACATAGCCGAGAAAACCACCGGCAAAAGTATCCCCTGCCCCTGTGGGGTCCTTCACACGCTCTACAGGAAAGGCAGGAACTGCGCATTGAAAATTGTCCCCGACCATCAGCGCGCCATGCTCTCCCTTTTTGATTATCACCACTTTCGGATGCACCGATAGTATCTTCCGCGCCGCCTCCATCAGATTCGGTGTGCCGCACAACTGCCGCGCCTCACTGTCATTAAGAAGAACGGCGTCCACGCGCCGCAGCGCCTCCCATAGCGCATCGTTCTCGCTCTCTATCCAGTAGTTCATCGTATCCAGGATTGAAAACCTTGTTCCCTTGCACATATCCAGCACACGCAATTGTAAACTCGGCGACATGTTCGCTAAGAATAAATAAGGGGATCCGATGTAATCATCAGGGAGAACAGGGTTAAAATCGGCGAACACATTCACTTCGGTTGCAAGGGTTTCGCGTTCGTTCGGGTTTTCTCCGTAGAGTCCCGACCAGAAGAAGGTCTTGCCTTTTGCCCGCGCCACGCCGCGAGTGTCTATGCCATGCCGGCGAAAAAAGTCAAAATACTCTTCGCCGAAATCCTCACCGACGATGCCTGCTACTTTCACGGGCACAAACAAATTGGCGGCAATGGAGGAATGTGTCGCCGAACCGCCAAGCACACGCTCCACCTTCCCCCACACTGTTTCAATCGTATCAAACGCCAGCGTGCCGACTATCAGTATGCTCATAAAGAATATCCTGCTTTAAGCGTGCATAGTGCAGTGTGCAAGGTGCAAAGTGAAATGGAATATGTGAGATGTAAGATGTGAGATGCAAGATGTCTTATTGAGCCTTGAATCTTATTCACCACCCTGCCTGCTACCTTCTTTTTACTACCTGCTGTTTCAATGCTTCAGTACAGAACGGATTCACACTGCGCTCCCTGCCTATCGTGGTCTCTGCGCCATGCCCTGGATACACAATCGTTTCGTCTGGCAGCACAAGCAATTTATTATGGATACTTTTCAACAATAAATTTAACGATCCGCCCGGAAAATCCATCCGCCCCACTGAATCCGCAAACAATGTGTCCCCCGTAAAAACGCTTCCCCCGCCATACATGCATATACCGTCCGTTGTGTGCCCCGGCGTGTGCAGTATCTTAAAACTCAATAAACCAATATTAATCTCTTCGCCGTCCTCAACAAAATGATCAGGAGATACAACGCTAAAAAACAGCCCCAGCCCCGAACCAACCTTCATTATAAGCCGTTTTTTCTCCACCAGCGCATTTCTATGAGCAATAATCTCTGCGCCTGTGCTCTTTTTCACACGCGCATTGCCGCCTACATGATCGGGATGCGTATGGGTGTTCACTATGTATCTTATCAGCAATTTTCCCTGATGCATGCGCCTGATCAACCTGTTCGGATTGACAGGGTCTATCACCAGCCCCTCTTTCGTTTCATCACAGAACACTATGTAAGAGTTGACAAGAAAAAAACCAGATTCATATCTTTCCACACATAACATTTCTTTGGTGTAAAATATTAAATTAAAAAAAAGAACATGTAAAGATGAAAATAATGGCTGAACTTGTGCAATCTTGTTATGAGACATTGATGCAATGCTGAAAGAGGGAATTTGTTTTGGAGTGCGACATCACGATGTCGCTTTTATTTACGGCGACATGTCGTCGTGTAACAAAGCGGTGTCGTGCCACCGCACTCCAAATTTACGGTGCATTATTAGTAAATTTGCACAAGTCCAATAATGGTTTGGTAATGATAAAAGAATCTACAGACAAGATCAAGTTTTTCGGCGCCGCCCTTGATGCCCTTGATGCGCCGGAAAAAGTTCAGTTGAAAATCGCGTATCTCAATTCACGGTTTCCTGAAAATGCAAAACACAACCATGGATCAGGGCAGGATTTCTGCGACCCTTATGACGCATTGACCTTTCAACTATCCGATATTTTCAAGAGCGAAAAATTTACAATGGCAGGAAGATTACCTGTTGAGTCGTGGCTGCGCCCGAAACCTGAAAGAACCGATCTCCACCTGATCGCCGCTCAAAATTTCACGCGATTCATTGACGGAAACGGCTGCCGTCAACATACAAACCGTCTTGAGGAATACATTAAGGAATCAATTTTTCCCGATAAGCCTGCGATGTTAGGCGTTGACCATTCCCTGACCGGCGGCGTGATCAGGGCGCTCTCAACCAGATACGGTTCAAACCTGTCCCTTATAGTAATTGACTCACATTTTGACGCTATCCCCGCTGAAATCCGACACCCGGCAGCCCTGCGCCACGCACCTTGCATTATGCAGCGCGGTGCGGAGACCGCACCCTGCACATGCGGCGACTTCCTCAAATGTCTTATTGACGAAAAATTCATTGAGCCTCAAAATCTGTTCGTCATCGGCGTTTCAGATTATCCGGATAGGGAAAAACTGGATATGAACGATGAAAATATTAAGAGATATGCGGAGTATTACCTTGATTTTGAAGAAAGGGGCGTAAAGTTTATCAAAAAAATTGAGATTGAAGTTGAAAATAATTTTCCTGCGAATCTGGACAAATTCCTGAATCAGATAAAGACCGACAATATCTATGTCTCATTTGATGCCGACATCGGCGCACACAGAGGGATATATGCGGTTAGATTCCTTGACAGGATCGGAATTGAGGAAGATGTGATTTTAAAAATCGGGCGCAGCATCGGCACACGCAGGCAATTTGCGCTCGCCGGATTTGATGTGATGGAAATTGATGTCCATCTGCTCGGGTTAGAACTCCCGGACGGCAGCCGCGACAGAACCAGTGAAATTTGTTCCGGGTTCATAAGAAATTTATTGAACATAAATTTATAGTAGAATTTACATAGACAGTATCAATAATACGATTAAAATTAGAATACTTATCTACAATAAAACAAGGGGGAAAATTTAATGCTTAAA